>CALZIC010000129.1 GCA_945787285.1 uncultured Desulfuromonadales bacterium | reverse complement strand
GAGGATCCGATGCTGGCCGCTGAAAAAACCGGACATTGCCCACCGGCTCCTTCTCCTCGGTTGAATTGAGAATTTCGATGTCGTGAACGAACCAGGCCTGCTCATGCTCGATCAGCCGGTACGCCAGCCGGTAGGACACCCTGTTGCTGAACTGCTCTTTCCCGCTGTCGATATCGAAATAGCCGTACGCCCACTTCTCCTCGGTGTGGACCACCGCCTCATCGGGCGCCTCCAGGAGGTGCCCCCCGAAGCTGATCTCCTTCAACTCGGCCACCATCCGCACCTTCGCCTCTCCGAGGGAAGCCATATGGTGATAGGCCTTTGTGGCCCGTTGCGGGGTCGCCACCTTGGCCAGGTGGTTCATATTCATTCTCGCATACCCATCGGCCAGCAGGGTATTGTAGTCTTTCACTGCCTCTTGAAGAACCTGACCCACCGGCTCCGGTTGTGCCACCGGTTCTTCCTTGGTGCAGGCGCAGGCTAAAACTAAAGCCAGCATAGCAAGAAATGCATTCAGCCTCATTGAAAATATTCCGAATGAATGCTGGAGTCGAGTAGAGGCACGAAAAAGAGGGAAAAGACCGACAGTGCAAAACAGAAAATGTAAAGATAGGCAGCTCTCTCATAACGCCAGCCGAAAAACCGGCGCAGGTGCAGGTAAATCCCGAACACCGCCCAGGTAATCAGAGACCAGGTCTCGATCGGATCCCAGGCCCAGA
The DNA here is from genome assembly GCA_945787285.1 of uncultured Desulfuromonadales bacterium. GTDB lineage: Bacteria > Desulfobacterota > Desulfuromonadia > Desulfuromonadales > Trichloromonadaceae > CALZIC01. The sequence continues at coordinate 12,942 of CALZIC010000129.1, read as the reverse complement.
ACCGGCCCCATGATTCATACGCCCAGATGCCGCCGGAGAGCATGGCAATGCCCCAGAAGGTAAAACCGAACCCGGCAAAGCGATAGGCGTAGATATCGAGATCGTTGTTGTCGGGGAACCGCTCCAGCCACTCGCGACTGCTTTTTCTGCGCAGCAGCATCACCACTGAAAAAGCCAGCCCGATCAGGATCGTGGCCAGGGCGATTTTATAGAAGGAAACGTGGAGCACCAGCCAGATGCTGTTCAAAGTCGGCGGCAGCTTTCTCGAGGCCGGGTTGAAGAACAGCCCGATCGCCACCAGCATGAAGGAGGCCGGAAAGACAAAGATGCTCATCGGCCGAAACTTCGGCAGCGGCCGGGCCAGAATAACAAACAGAAACATGGAGGTCCAGGCGATGGAAGAGCAGACCTCGTACTTGGTCTGGTAGGGGCCGTGCCCCACCACCGACCAGCGATAAAGCAGGGCCGCCCCATGCACGAGAAGCCCGACCGCGACAATGGCGTAGCTCAACCGCTCGGCCTTTTCTTTTCTGAAAATAAGGCCTGTAGTGTTCAGCAGGGTGGCGATCACGTAAAGGATGACCCCCACCCAGTGGAGCCCGGTATCGATGAGGTAAGGATTGCTCAGGTCGATTTTGTTCCTCCCAGGGTCTCAAGGACCCTCTTCTGCTCGTGCTGGTAAAATTCTTTGAACCGGGTGGCTTTCCAGGCAAGGGAGAGCCCGGTCGGCTCTTTCCTCACCAAAAACTCGCGCGGCGGCATGAAATAGATGAGGCAGCAGCCGAGAACAATCACCGCGAATCCGAAAAAAACCCCGGGCATTCCGCTTAATTGGACAAAAACGATCTCACCCCATCGGGCGACACCGACCAATTCGGCCTGATATTCGCCAAGCTGGCCGCGGCCGCCTCTTACCAGTGAGGCTTCTCCCCTGACCTGTGCATTTTCGACGATCCGCAGCACCAGCTGCGGCTGGTCGCTGTCCATGGTGCGCTGCGCGGCATCGGCGAAATACTTGGCCTTCAACCCATAGGGCATCCAGTCGAGTTGAAAATCGCCGTAACTGGCCTTGTTTCGACTGGCGGGGATGCCCAGCATCAGCGATTCCTTGAAACGGCGACCCTGTCGGTCGTAAAAGGCCAGGAAAAAGGCGTGTCCGAACCGTTTGCCCTGATAAAACTTGATCCCCCCATGGGAGGCAGGCCGGTTCACAGACAGGGTGTGGTCTATTCGTTTTCCCTGGGCATCGAGCAGACTGAAGCGGGTGGTCAGCTGCTTGATTTCGTCGGTTTCCCAGTAATCGGGGGTGATGCTGTCGAGCCGCAGGGAGCCAGGCAGAATAAACTTTCCGGCAAAGAGCCCCCTGTTCTGCTGCGCCCAGTGGGCCTCGGCATCGTAGACTTCGTTCTCGATCAGCAGGAGACGGCCCCGCTCCAGGGTCAGGGCCACAAGGAGCGATGAGGCAAGGGTCACCACCAGCCCGGCATGAAACAGGGCACTCCCCCAGTAACCCCAGCGGTTCTTGACGAAGCGGATCTGCCGCTCATCCTCACAAGTCCGTACATATCCCGCTGAAAGAATCTCGTCGGTGCACTCCTGCAGCGAGGCCTGGACCGGTCGGTCGCCGGCATCCAAGCCAGTGCCCGGGCCGAAGGCCTTGGCCGCCCCCCTTATCTGGTCCCAGGTGGAAAGGGTCAAGGAGAAGAGAAACAGGAAAAACAGGAGGGCAAACCAGGGACTCGTATAAACATGGTCGAGCCCCAGTCTCTCGACCAAGGGCCCAAGCAGCGGGTGGGCCGTCCGCCAGTTGACCAGCTCGGGCCGGGGTGTTCCAAACTCCTGGGGAACCCAGTAGGCGCAGACGATGGCCCCGAGGAGCAGAAGCAGAAGGGAGAGAACCACCCTTCGTGACAGGAAAAACCGCTTGATCATAAGAAGCACTCAGGAACATCGCCCTCTAAAGGCCCGGGCAATCCGTTCAACCTCGGCACTGGCGCTGCTACCATCGCTCACCGGTAAAGGAACTGTCGTGCTTGTCGCATTGATCCCAGGCGGTATCCCCGGTCCCGTAACAGTCTTCATCGTTATAGTTGGTGGGATTGCTCTGCTTTCTAAAGTCCTTATAACTCCAGGTACTGCCGCTGATCCTGCTGCCGTTGCCGTTCGGCCAGTACCTCGCGGGCATAACCCCGTTGCGGTCGGCGGCCTGCAGCCGCGACACCCGGCCGCCGTGGGGCACCCGGATGTGGCAGTCGACACAGGCACAAACCCGATCAGATGGTCCCCTCAGGGCGTGCTTGCCATGCGCCTTATTGAGGTCTTCAATTTCACCGTCATCCATCCCCGCCGGATTGCTGTCGGTGGAAAAGGGGTGGCAATTGAGGCAAAACAGACCGTTTACATTACCGTAATTGGCCTTGATCCCCTGGCTCGATGACGTACCGGTATTCCTGAAATCGGAAGAGCTGGTGCTGCTCGAGCCGTTCAGGCTGGCGAGATCGTAGGGCCAGGCCTTGTTGGTCCCGGCCAGCATCCACTTGGTGGCCGAGCCGTGGGGGCCGGCGTTGTTCGTTCCGGTGCCGAGTTCGTGGCAGTCGGAGCAGTACATGGTGTCGCCGGGGGACCAGCCGTTGAAGAGCTGTCCGTTATTCAGGGTGTCGGAAATAGGCCCCGCCACCGGGTGATACGAGCTGTTGCTGGTGTTGAACTCGAGGCCGACATCGGTCCAGGCGTTGGCCCCGGCCCCGCCCCAGCTGGTGACGTTGGTGTTGGCCCCGGAGTGGCATTTGAAGCAGATCTGGTATTCCTTGGTCGCCTGGGTAAAGCTGGCGGCGTAGGAGGTGCTCCACTCCCCGCCGAAGGTGGGGACAATTCCGGTGGCCCCGTACAGGGGGCTGGTGGCAGCAATATTGTTGGTCCCCTGGGTGCGGGTGATGCTGCGGGCCATGTGCGGGTTATGACAGTCGGTGCATTCGACGTGCTTGTTGGCCAGGCTGGAAATGTCAGCCGGGGTCTCTTTGTCGGTATGCTTGCCCGAGTAGGACGCGGCATCGTGGTGACTGCCGGTAGCCCCTGCAGAGATATCGTTATCGATGTCGTTGTCGGTGGCGGTGCCCGCCCCGCCGCTGCCGTGGCAACCGTAGCAGAGGTTCTGTTCGTCGTCGAAGCCGAGGTATTCGTCGGGTGCGCCGCCGACAGGAGCCGGCTCGGCGCCATCGATACTGGCATGCTGTTCGTGGCAGTGGGCGCAGTTGCCGTCGACATACCCCTTGGCGTTGATGACCGTGCGGCGGATGCTGGTACCATGGGACGAAATGGCGTAGGTGCCTGCCAGGGCGGTGGTGGTCATAAAGACCAGCACACCCGCCAGAACGAGCAGTCCGCAGCAAGCGGAGCTGAAACGTCTGCCTTTATTTAAACCTGACATGAACCACTCCCGGATAATGGCCATACGAAAACACATTACGTCAACGCTCGAAGGATATCCCATTGCTTCTTTCAGGGTCAAGGCCGAAGCAGCCTCAGGCCCGAAAAGAAACGGGGCTTCCCACCACATGCAGGAAGCCCCGTAAAGTTGCACTATGTGGCAGTCCTCAGACGATTAGTCCTTGGTGGTGTGGCAGATAAAGCAACCGATGTTGCCGCCGCCGCCGCCGGCAACGATGGTGCTGTAGTCCCAGCGCAGCAGGTCGTCGTAAGGCGAGCCGTGAGCGCGGTGGCAGGAGAGGCACATCACGATGCCCTGACCGTTGTTGGCGCTGATGTCGATGGTGGCAAGGGCACTGGTGTCGTTGGTGGAACCGACCGGAGCGACGATGCTGTAGGGAGCCGCAGCCTGAGGGCCGCCGTTGTAGCTGCGGTACTCGGACCCTGCGGTGGTATTGCCGAGGTCGTAGTCGGTGGGGTGACGAATCCAGGCGCCGGCAGCGTTGACGGTTTCGGAGTTAAGTGAGCTGTCGCCGTGGAAGGCGCCGTGGCAGCGGGCGCACAGGGCGTTGATGCCGTTGTTGTCGAAGGCCTGATCAACCCCGTAGTACTGGTTGTGGTCGGTGCCGTTGTCAGCCGCGGTGTACTCCCAGTCGACGTCCTCGTTGCCCCAGGTCCCCTGGAGGAAGCGGAAGCCGGTGCCGGGGGTGTCGCCGTCGGCAGGCTCAAGATGGCCAGCGGAGTTGGTGTGATGCGAGCCCTGCAGGGACTGGTACTGGTCAGCCAGCGAATGGGTGCCGTGGCAGCCGAGGGTACCGGAGCAGGTCAGACGGTCGGCTGCGTTCCAGGTGCCGCCCGCGGGGGTGGAGGTGTCGGGAGCGGCCTCACCGGTACCGAAGCCCGGAGGCGAGGTCAGGGTCCCGTCGATGGCGACGATATCGAGAACGTTGTGCCCCTTGGCGTCGCCGCCGGCCTGGGCCACCCAGTAGAAGTTACCGCCGGCCAGGGTGTTGCCGCCACTGTTGCTGGGGCCGTAGGTCGGCAGAACACTGCTGTTGACAAAAGGTGCATCCCCTGCGCCACCGCTGTTGGTGCCGGTGTGACAGCCGATACAGGTGTCGTTGAGCAGAACGCCGAACTGGCCTGCTGCACCGACGTTGGCACCGTTCTGGCTGTCATGCATGGTGTGGCAGTTGACGCAGGCGCCGACTACGGCCAGGGCCGAGCTCGCCCAGAGCAGCGCGCAGCCGCAGAGCAGAACGGCCAGAATAGTTTTTTTCGCCATGTGATTCCTCATAGCTTTCTCCTTGTTGTTAATCAAAATTTTCCGTGGCAGTGTAAAACAATCCCTCATTAACCTCAATCATATTTCCGCAAATCGATTTGGGTTTTAATTACCCTTTTAAATATGCAATATGTTTGCCAACGCTCCTTTCCTGCTCAAATCTGTCGTAAAACCAACGTCGAAAGCCCTAATCGGCCCTTTTAACAATGAGACTATCTATTCAGCTGTCATTTCAACTTCGCGATTTCACCGACTATCCGTCAAAACCCAACATCCATGAGTCATTTAACCGACACGGTCGTCAGTCCTCGACATCGAGCGCGAAGGGGGTTCCGGCCAGGGGGATTTCGGCAAGAATATTCTCTGCCGTCACGTCCAGGCCGGTGACTGCACGGGCCTGCCGGTTGGCGACGTAAAGGGTCTGCCGACGGTCGAAATAGACCATGTCGAAGGGGGTCGGCCCGATTGGGATTTCCCGCTGCATGGTCATCTGCCCCGCGGTGATGAGCGACAGACTGGCCGAATTTTCGTTGCCGACGTAAATTCGGCCCGAGGTGCTCTTTTCGATGGGCAGAGGCCCGAACCCGGTGGTAATGCGAGCCACCTTGCTGGAGGTCTCCAGATCGAAGGCCGTCACCGTGTTGTTGCCCTGGTCACTGACGTACAGCCTGCCGTTTTCAAAGGCCATCCCCGAAGGCTTGAGGTCGACGGGCAGGCTGGCCACCGTTGCCAGGGTATCGGCATCGAGAACCTGAACCGACTGGGTCCCCGGCGAGGCGATGGTCAGCAGCAGGCGACCCTCGACATCGACAAAGAGGATGCGCTCGGGGCGAACCCCGACCTGGGTGTCGCGGGTCACGATCCCCCTTTCGAGATCAGCCTTGACCACCCGGTCGGTAGCGGCATCGGTCACGTAGGCAAAACGGCCGTCGTCCGAAAGGGCCATGAAGCGCGGCTTGACCAGGCTCGGCAGGGCGATGCGGTCGACCCTGCGGTGGCTGGTCGCATCGAGGACGATGATGGCTCGCGCCCCGGTACCGAGCAGGTAAAGCCGATTCTGCCGCCGGGCAAACCTCACCTCGCCGATCTGCCCGGCAAAACCGATGGAGCCGACCACATGGTTGAGATCGGTGCGCACCAGCACCAGGGTATTGATGTCGTCGCAGACAACATACAGCAGCTCGCCGGCGATTTCGGTCGCCTGCTGCTGCACGATAAACCGGCGCACGGGCCGGCCATCCTCACGGCGGCAGTCACTCTGGTCCCAGGTGACGAACAGGCAGACGCTGTCGGTTTCGGAAAGCTCCAGGGGGCGCCTGAAGGTGACGCTGACCCTCTCGCCTTCGGCGTTCTGGCTCCCTTTCGGTGCGGCTTCGGGAGCGCTCAGCCTGAAGCGGATGCGGCTGTAGCGACCCGCAGCAAACGGGGACGCCCCGAGGAGGAGCTGGCGGCCTTCGAGCCGGGCCAGGTCGACATCGACCGACTCCCCGGCCAGGGGGAGCCAGAGATCATCCTTGAGCAGTTCGATATCGGAAATGCGCGCCGAAAGGTTCTCGGAGCAAAAACCTGCGGTCCCCAGGTAAACCGAAACCAGGCCCTGGCCTTTTCCGGCGCTCATGGTCTTGCGGGCGGCCACATGCCCCTGCGGTGCGCAGCCGAAAAGGCCGACCAGGGCCAGAACGACCACCAGCGAGAAGCAAATCGTTTTTTTCAGTTCCATGTTTAATTCTTGCTGGTATGACACACGTCGCAGTCCCCGCCGGTGGCGCTGCCGGCGTAGTCCCAGCGCATCATTTTGTAATGAGGACTGCCGTGCGAGCGATGGCAGGACAGGCAGTTGACGATGCCCTGCTGGTTGTTTCCACTGATGTTGATGGTGGAGAGGACCGTTCCCAGGTTATTGCTGGCGACCGGGACGACAACACTGTATGGCGCAGCCGCCTGAGGACCGCCGTTGTAGCTGCGATACTCGGAACCTGCCGGGGTGGCCCCCAGATCGTAATCGGTGGGATGGCGTATCCAGGGGCTGGGGCTGCCGGTTTCGGCGACACCATGGTAATCGCCGTGGCAGCGTGCGCACAGGGCGCTGATGGTCTGGTTGTTGCCGCCGCCGTGCGCGCCGAAATACTGGTTGTGGTCGTTGGTGCCGCTGGTCGCGGTCCATTCCCAGTCGCTGTCCTCCACCCCCTTGACCCCCTGCAGAAAGCGGTAGCTGCCACCGGGGCCTGCCCCGACCGCCGGCTGGGTTGCCGCCGTGTTGAGGATGGTGTTGTTGTGGTGGGCCTTGTTCAGCGCCGTGTACTGGTCGGTGGTGTCGTGGGTTCCGTGGCAGCCGTAGGTGCCGGCGCAGCTCAGCTGATTGCTGGCCCAGGTGCTGCCGGGAGTGGTGCCTCCGGGAGCCGCTTCGCCGCCGCCGAAGCCCGGGGGTGAAACGAGAGGGTCTGCGGCGGCAATGCCCGAAACGTTATGCCCTGTGGCGTCGCCGCCGGCCTGAATGACCCAGTAGAAATTGCCTCCGGCGTTGGTGTTGCCGGGCCCATCGCTCGCCGGAACCCCGGAGGAGAAATGCACCATCGGCGCGCCGAAGGAGTTGGTGGCGGTTCCGGAGGCGCCCTGGTGACAGCCGATGCAGTCGGCCTTGAGCAGGCTGGCCAGCGGCCCGCCGGCCACCACGGCAGAACCGCCCTGGCTGTTGTGCATGGTATGGCAGTTGACACAAGGCTGGTTGCCCATCGTACTGACGGCCCCAAGAGCGACGCTTCCTTTACCACCAAGAAGAGTGAGGCATAGGGCCGAGATCACGAGAAAGGCGCGGCAGCTGTATGTAGTTATGTTCCTTTCCATGGGTCACCTCATTCCTGGTACGGAATCTTGCTCCTTCGGTCATATGGCCAAATCGCTCAGCGTCTTGCCCGGATCATTAAGTTTCCCTCAGCCCTAATCTACAGAAATTACTTGCGGCTGAAGACCTCGACTTTGGCGTTCCCTTCATCGACGATGCACAGTCGATCGGCCCAGTCGAACAATAGATGAGCCCCGGACCAGAGCTGGCCTCGCCCCTTTCCCCGGGTCAAAAAGTCATACTGGAAACCGCCGCGGCTGTCGAATACGTTGACCGAACCGGCATGGCGATCGAGCACATAAAGACGGCCTGAACCGTCAATCTCGAGGGATGTGGGGAATTCCATGGTTTTAGAAAGAGCAATTTCCTCGCCAAGACGGCCGTCGAAATCAAATCGATAAACCTTGGCCCCCAGCCCGTCCAGGGCCCAGATGCCGTCGGCCTTGATCTTGAAATCGACAAAACCCCTGAATCCTGCAGGCCCGTGGTAGGTCTTGACGATTTTCACATTGTCGTCGACCTGGACCACGGCTCCGCGCAGCCGGTCGAGAACAAAAACCCGCCCTTTTTGATCGAGGGCGATTTTGTCGGCAAAAAAGGCACCACCATCGGGATACCGCAAAACGAAGTCCCAGGCTTCCATCTTTACCGGATCGATGTAGAAGAGACGGTTGCTCGACCGTTCAACCACCCAGAGCTTTCCCGAGGAGGCGCGGGCCATGGCGACCGGCACCTTGAAACGCCCTTCCCCGTCGAAAGACGCCACGAACGCCCCATCCTTATCAAAGGAAACGAGCTTCCCCCCCTCGGGGTCTACGATGTAATAACGCTCCCTTGCAGGATCGACGGTCATGGAGACCGGCTGCAGCAAAGTGGTTCCCCGGGCGGTGTCCCTCAGCTGCATGTCCAGCCCCCAGGGGGCGGCCTGCAGCTCGGCGGGAGAGAATACTCCCAGCAGAAGCCACATCAATACCAGTGGTGCAACAGCTACGTGTTTGATCATCCGTCTATCTCCAGGATACGCAATCATCAATATTCCTTATGACACTGGATGCAAAGGCCCTGTTCGCTGCCCCCCCGCAGGTGGTATTTGAACATGGTACCGGCATTGGAGTCGTGACAGCTGATACAGGTCATCGGCTGCCCGGAGCGGGGATCGAGCGCCATGTCGCCGATGGGGTGGCTGAATGTGGAGTGTTCCTTGTGACACTTGGCGCAGGTCTTGTCCGGCTCATCGACAAACATCCCCAGGGCGTTGCCGCCGTGCAGGCTGTGGCAGTCGGTGCAGGTATTCCAGCTCGGATGCTTGTGGAGCGAGGCGCTTCTTCGCGCGAAGGTGCCGGCATGACATGACCGGCAGACCATCCCCTCGTTGTTGGGGAAGAATCCGGGCCGGTCTCCGGCATGGGGGTTGTGGCAGCTGGTGCACGGATTCTCCCGGCCGTTGCCGTTGAGGTGGCTGTGGGTCACGTTAAAGGTGCCAAGCACCTCGGAATGACACTCGAGGCAGACCTCGACGCTGTCCCCCTTACCATGGCAGGCCCGGCAGTTTTTCTGGGCGAAGGGCTTGTGCCGCAGTTGACGAATGAGCTTGCGATTGTCGCTGCCGTGAGGGTTATGGCAGGAAAGGCAGTCCATACCGTCAAGGTTGCGGCCGAGGTGAACGTTTTTCAGGGCCGCACTCGAGGGATGGCAGCCGAGGCAAAGAGAGGCCCCTGCCGCCTTGAGCATACGGAAATCGTCCGAAGCGTGGGGGTCGTGGCAGGCGTTGCACCGGCCCCGGGCAAAAGGCGAATGAAGGTTGGACGGTTTTTTCTTTTCCCTGTCATGGCAGCCGTAGCAGACATCGGCGACACGCCCGGAAAGAAGCCCCTTGCTGGAGGCCACGTGAGGCGCATGGCAGGAAACACAGTCCCCCCCCTTAATCGGCTGGTGAACAAATTCGCTGCCCTCCACCTTTTTCTCGATATCGGAGTGGCACTCGAAGCACAATTCTCTCTCCGGGGCGCGCAGCAGGCTCTTGTTTCTGGAGGCATGAGGCGAATGACAACGTTCGCACGCCTCGTTTTTCACCGGGGAATGAACCACGGTCCCCTTGAACTCACCGGCATCGTGACACTTGAGGCAGGTCTGGGTAAGAGCCTGGGCCGGTTGGGCATATACGAACAGAGAAACGAACAGCACGAGAACGAACGTCTGGATCATACGTACGATCATGGTCTACCTCCCGGATGACAGGGGGTGCAGTCTCCCTCGGCAAAGGGATGATGTTGGACGGGGAAGGTCAGCGAGCGGTCCGGTCCCCCATGGGGATCGTGACAATTGCGGCAGCTGTCGTTTCCGGGGGCGATTCCCTTATGACTGCTGGCCAGAACCGAAGGATCGGTTTCATGGCACGGACTGCAGAGGGCCGCGGTCCAGTCACGACCGACCACACGGTCGGTATCGACGAAGTGGGAATCATGACACGATTGGCACTCCCCGTCCCTGGCCGGGGCGTGAGCAGCCCCCTTGTCCCAATAGGCATTCACCTCGTGGCAGGAGAGGCAGAGCCCAGGCAGGCTCTGGCGCAGGTAATGATCCCCGGCATTACCGTGGGGGGCATGACAGGTTGAACAATTCTGGTGAGCCGGCGGCACGTCGACGCGCGGCCGCATCGCCGAGTGGCAGTCGAGGCAGAGCGAAGAGGGCTCACCGGAAAGCAGAAACAACTCGTCGCTGGCATGAGGCATATGGCACCGGTCGCACTGCCCGTCCCGGAAGGGCTTGTGGGCGGTGTTCAGCTGCCGCTCGGCCTCGAGGTCCTGGTGGCACGCGGCACAGGTGTCGTTTGCGTCGGCAACCAGGATATGGCGATTATCGGAGCCGTGGGGGTCATGACAACCCGAGCAACGGCCGCGGGAGAAGGGACGATGGAGACTGGCCTTGCCCAGTTCATCGAGGATCTGGTCGTGGCAGTCGATACAGACCAGTTTCTGCTCTTTTATCAGGAGCCCCTCGTGAACGCTTTCATGGCTCTGGTGGCAAGTCAGACAGCCCTCGTCATCAACCGGGGGATGCCCGTAGCGCCTGGGATCGACCACATCGCCGTGGCAGTCACGACAGAGCGCGTCGATTGGACCGGAAAGGAGACTCGACTGCCCTGCAGCGGCCCGGTGAGGACGGTGACAGCTCTGGCAGTCGCCCTCTGCGGCCGGGGCGTGGACGAATCCGCGCCCCGCAAATTCGGCATCGGGACCGAACGACTTGAACTGGTGGCATTCGAAGCAGAGCTTCTGCGGCGCGGTCTTGATCATGCCCGTATAGTCGCTGGCATGGGAGGCGTGACAGGCGGCGCAGTCTCCGTCGGCAACCGGGCTATGGGTTCCGACCTGGGCGAACGCCCCTCTTTGCTCGCTGTGACAGCGGAAGCAGAGGTCGGCCCCGCTCTGTTTAAGTGCCGGGGGACGACCTCCGGAGGGCGCGGTGTGGCACTCGCTGCACCCCTTCTGCGCAACCGGTTGGTGAACGTGGCTACGCAGCAGGGCCCGGTTGTCAGAGGCATGCACATTGTGACAGCCGAGGCAGTTGCCAGCCACGGGAAACCCGAGATGCAATTCAACGAACTGGCCCGAATCGACCTTATGGCAGGTGGCGCACAGGGTATCGGCCGGCTGGGTCAGAAGTCCTGCGGCCGCCGATCCATGGGCCGGGTGACAGGTCGCGCAGTTCTCGGCCACCGGTTTATGAACGTAAGTTCCCTTGAGAAGCTGACGGTCGTGGCAGTCGAAGCACAGCTCCCCGCGGGCCTTGAGCAGCATCGCTTGGTTGGGAGAGTTGTGGGGGTCATGACAGGAGCCGCACTTGCCGTTTTTCACCGGGGCATGCTGGGTGGCCAGCTTGCCGAGATCCCGCTCGAGCTTGCGGTGGCATTTGAAGCAGAGAGCCGGCTGGACATTACGCAGATTGGCCCCGCCGATCAGGCCGTGAGTACGGTGGCAGGTGCCGCATTTCTGCTCTTTTACTGGCTGATGAACGACCCCCTGGCTGTATTTCTGTTTATATTCGGGGTGGCACTCGCTGCAGGTTTTGCGAAATTTCTTCTTCGGCTGGGCGCCTGCACAGGCGATCAGAGACACAACGGCCGCGGTCGCCAGCAGCCCGAACAGCATACGGACAACTCTTTTTTTATTTTTGGTCATTAGTCTGCTCCGCCAATCGTTCCCTCAATTCTTTCCAGACATCCATGTCCACGACGACTTCCGAGCGGGCACTCAACTGATCGAGAACCTGCCGCCGGGAAGTCTGAACAGCCTCTTCATGCAGCTGCTTGCGAATCGAATCGGCCACCTTTTCAAAGGGGTAGACATCCTTTTCGATGCGTTTGAGCAGTTTGACAAAAACGATGCGGTCCCCCTCGGCAATTCCGCTGCTGGCCTGGCCGGGCGCAAGCTTTTCAATGACCTCGCCCACTTCGGGCTTAAGGTGCCCGACCGGGACCTTTTGCACCTGCAGCTTGCCTGGATTCAGGACTTTCATCACCTTGTCGTAGCTCTCGCCGGCTCGCAGTCGGCCTTCGAGAATCTCCGCCAGCTTGGCATCTTGGGTCTCGACCCGGGCATACTCGACAATTCCACCGGGGGTGCGAAGGTACTTAACGGGGTTATCCTGATATTCACGCCTCACGTCGTCTTCAGAGACGGCGACCTGGGGCATAATCAGTTCCTTTTCAAGTTCCCTGACCATGCGGTGGCGCAGGTAAAACTGATAGGTCGACTTGAGCGGTTCCTGCTCCTGGTAATTGCGAGCGAGGGCCTCCTTGCCGAGGAGGGTCTGTTCGATGGTGCCGTAGATGATCGATTCCTTGACGCGGTCAAATCCGGGAGCGGAGGTGTGCCCTCCGGTTCGGGTAGCGTATTCCTGGGACGCCAGGCTGTAAAGCTCGCCGGCGGTCAGCGCCCGCGTATCGACCTGAAGGACAATTTTTTGGGCCTCTTCGGGGGTCACACCTTCGGGGCTGATTTGATCGATCAGCTCCTTTTCGACCCGGGTGTTGTATTTCTGTTGAAGCCTCTCTATCAGTTCCCGGGTAAGGCGATCGTCTTCGGCCTTGGTGAACTTGCGAACCAGCGACTCCTTGAGCGACTCGAAATCGTCCTTGGTCCCCTCTTTTTTCTCCAGGACCTTCATGAAATACCAGACCCCTTTGTAAAAGACAGGTCCGCCGCTCTGGGCGGGACCGAGGCCGAGGACAGCCCCCCGAATCGTTTCGGGAATCCGGGTGGGGCGCATCAGACCGGTCTCCTCCATCTGATGCTCGGTATCGGCCAGTCCGGCCAGCTTGGCGGCCTCATCGAGGGGGAGCCCGCTGTCCAGGGCCCGACGGACGATCTCCACCTGCTCCTCGTTG
>CALZIC010000128.1 GCA_945787285.1 uncultured Desulfuromonadales bacterium | reverse complement strand
GTACTAATTGACCGTGAGGCTTGACCATAAAAAGTTTTTTTGTGAGCAGTGGGGCGAGGTTCGCCTCGCCCCGCTGACTCCATATATTTGCGAATCGAACCTTAAGCGCATCGTATAGAAAAGTCTTAGGCAATTGAAAACCAGTTTACGGTTTTCGGTGGCTATAGCGCAGGAGTCACACCTGTTCCCATTCCGAACACAGAAGTTAAGTCCTGTTGCGCCGATGATACTGCATGGGTGACTGTGTGGGAAAGTAGGTCGCCGCCGAAATTTATTCAGGAAAGCCTCCCTGCAAAACAGGGAGGCTTTTTTATTTCGCAAAAAAAAATACAATCAGTTTACGCTTTCCGGTGGCTATAGCGCAGAAGTCACACCTGTTCCCATTCCGAACACAGAAGTTAAGCTCTGCCGCGCCGATGATACTGCATGGGTGACTGTGTGGGAAAGTAGGTCGTTGCCGGAATTATATAGAAAAGGGCCCATCTCGTAAGAGGTGGGCCCTTTGTGCGTTTACCGGCTTCAGCGAGGTTTGCCCGAGGCTAGGCCTTGAAGGTTTCCCGGAACCGTTTGACCCGGCTGAGATAGTTGCGGGTTTCCTCAGGAAGTGAGTCGATGCCCTTGCGGTCGACGTTGCCGGGGCCCCAGTTGTACGCCGCAAGCGTCCTGTCGATGTCGCCGTTATACTTCTCGTGCAGCCACTTGAGGTAGCGGGTCCCCCCCTGAACGTTCTGTTCGGGGTCAAAGGGGTCAGAAACGCCAAGGTCCTGGGCTGTTTCGGGCATAAGCTGCATCAACCCCTGGGCTCCGGCTTTTGAAACGACGCTCGGGTCAAAGTCGCTCTCAGCCTTGATGACGGCCTTGACCAGGGCGGGATCCATTTCGAAGCGGCTGGCTGTGTCCTCGGCGATTTGCATTATTGGTGGTGCACTCTGCCGCAGTGGCTGCAAGGGCCGGCCGCTTGCTGGTGGCGCCTGGGAGGCCGCGGGGAAGTCAATGTTGACCCGGTTCGGCGGCGGGTAGGCTGAGGCCACAGGCAGAGGGAGCGAAAAGGTCGTCTGCTCATCCTGTTCCGAAATGAAATCGAGGGATCCGCGCAGCATTTCGAGCCGGGCCCATTGAGCCAGCACCTGGGCTTCCTCGCGGCTCGAAGAGCCTGGTGCCGTTGATCGGGCGAGCAGTTTTTCGAAGTGGTCGCTGACATCTGTGGCCGCCTTGCCTTGAGAGGTTGGGCGGGCTGCATTAATGGCCTGAAGAATATCTATAGGCTTGATGGACATGCCTCTCTCCTTTACGGGTTTGTACTCCCCCTCTTTTGTGCAATTATCACACCGTCGGCAACACATGAGTCTTGCATTTTGGCTTTTTCAAGGCATAATTAACGGACTAAAAATAGAGGAGGTTATCCATGCTCAACAAGTTGGCTACAGTGATGGCTGCCGTATTGATGGTTGTCGCAATGGCAGGAGCGGTCCTTTCGGCCCCCCCGGGAAAAGTTCTCGAGTTCAACAAGAGCCCCATGGGCACCGTTTACTTTGATGGCAAAATTCATCAGGAGGCTGGTGCCACCTGCGTGGAATGCCACAACAAGGAAATGTTTCCCAAGATGAAGCAGGGGACCATTTCCATCACCATGGCGGAGATTTATGCCGGACGCCTGTGCGGTGTCTGCCACAATGGCCAGCGGGCCTTTGCCGCGGCCGGCAACTGCAACCGTTGTCACGTCAGGAAATAACGGCTAGAAAAACAAGAAAAGGGCGTCTTGAAGACGCCCTTTTTTTGTTTTTGATTTTACGAATTTATAGAGCGACCTGTGCGGCTAATCCTGTCCTACAATTCCGGTCATTTTGGCCGCTGCCATCGTTGTGCCTCCTTGGCTTAGCACAAGGCTGGGCCTGCGTCGGCATCGCCTTGCCAGCAACCAAAATGTCTCAAAATTAACTGGCACGATTAACCACACGGGCCACTATCCACCGATCTCCTGCATCCCCCTCTTTCCTTTTTGGTAATCGTCTTCCCCGACACGGTGTTTCTCCGGCTTGGCCATGGCGGCGTCGCGCAACAAAACTTGGAGTTGCTGGTCGGAGGCCCCTTTGCGCAGGGCCTCGCGAATATCAATTTCTTCGCCGCTGAGGAGACAGGGGCGCAGTCGCCCATCGGAGGTAAGCCGCAGGCGATTGCATTCGTCGCAGAAATGACTCGATACGGCGGGGATGATGCCGAGCCGCCCGAGGCTGCCGGCCAGCTTGTAGAGGCGGGCCGGTCCGGCGGGCCCTTTTCTTTCAATCGAAGAAAGTTCGCCGAGATTTTCAAGGGTGTGCAGAATGTCTGAGGCAGGGAGGCGGTTTTCGCTGTCATAGCCGAGGCCGCCGCTTACCGGCATGAATTCGATAAAGCGGATTTCCCAGGGGTGCGAGAAGGTCAGGCGGGCAAAGTCCTCTATCTCATCGCCGTTAACGCCCTGAATGGGGACCATATTGACCTTGATCGGGGTCAGACCGGCTTCTTCGGCCGCTCGCAGCCCGTCAAGGACCCTGTCGAGCCCGGGGCGCCGGGTAATCGTCTCGAACCGTTCTGCCTGCAAAGTATCGAGGCTGACGTTGACCCGGGCCAGACCGGCTCCTTTGAGCTTATCGGCCAGACCTGCAAGCAAAAGCCCGTTGGTGGTCAGGACAATTTCGGGTCGGGAGGGGAGACTGGCCAGGTCACCGATAAAGTCAACAATACCTTTGCGAACCAGTGGCTCTCCGCCGGTGATGCGGATTTTTTTCACTCCCAGGGCGGTTGCGGCCGTAGCGATGCGAAGCATCTCCTCGTAAGACAGAATGCCGCCGTGCCCCACCGAGGTCACACCTTCTTCGGGCATGCAGTAGCGGCAGCGGAGGTTGCAGCGGTCGGTGACGGAAAGCCTGAGATATTCTATTTTTCGTCCAAAGCTGTCTTTCAAAAGGGGGTCCTGACGGGCTCACGGGTTAATTGGTTTTGGGCAGAAACTGTTCAAAGGTGCGTTTTTCGACTGCGCATCGGTAAGCCTCTTCCGGGGTGATGCGTTTTTCCTTGAGCAGATCCATGATGCACAGATCCATCAGCTGCATCCCCTCGCCTTTGGCGGTCTGCATGATCGAGGGGATCTGGAAGGTTTTGCCCTCGCGGATCAGGTTGGCCACCGCGGCATTGCCGACGAGGATTTCGTGGGCGGCCACGCGTCCCTTGCCGTCGGCGGTTTTCATCAGCTGCTGGCAGACCACCCCTTTGAGACTTTCGCCGAGCATGGTGCGGACCTGTTCCTGGGCGTCCTTGGGAAAAGCGTCGATGATGCGATCGATCGTCTTGGGAGCCGAGTTGGTATGCAGGGTCCCGTAGACCAGGTGTCCCGTTTCGGCGGCGGTCATCGCCAAGGAGATGGTTTCGAGGTCGCGCATCTCGCCGACCAGGATAACATCGGGGTCTTCGCGCAGGGCCCCCTTGAGTGCGGCTGAAAACGATTCGGTATGAGTGCCGACCTGGCGCTGGTTCATCAGGGACATCTTGTTTTCATGGATGAATTCAAGAGGGTCCTCGAGGGTCAGGATGTGTTCCTTACGGGTGGTGTTGATCAGGTCGATCATGGCCGCAAGGGTGGTCGACTTGCCGCTCCCGGTGGGGCCGGTGACCAGCACCAGGCCTTTTTTGAGATGACACATCTTGCGGATGCCGTCGGGGAGTTTGAGTTGGTCCGCCGAAAGTATCTTGCTGGGGATGATGCGGAAGACCCCGGCAATACCGCGGTAGGTGTCGAGGATGTTGCCGCGGAAGCGGGCCACGCCGGCGAGTTCGTAGGCAAAGTCAAGATCGCGGGTCTCCTCGAACTGGGCCCGCTGTTCCTCGTTGAGGATTTCAAAGAGCAGGGCCGTGGCCTGTTCGTTGCTCAGGGGGGGGTAGTTGAGTTTCTGCATTTCCCCGTTCAAGCGAAAGATCGGCGGAGTGCCGCTCGAAATATGCAGGTCACTGGCACCCTGCTGCTGCATCAGCTTGAATAACCCGTCAATTTTTGCCATACCCGGCTCCTTGTCTATATGGAAATAAATGGCGACAAAATAAAAAGCCCATCACCGAAGGGCGATGGGCGCCGGGTTCCATGAGGTGATCCCCTGCTTCATGCTTCGGCAACCCGGCTGTCCTTTCACCCGGCAGGTTGTTGCCCTGACGAGTGAGGGTGGATCCTGAGCTTTGCGTCCCCCGGTCTCCCGAGGTTTGCCCTTTCATATACCTTGCTATTCTGGCAAACACCCTGAAGAAAAGTCAAGATCATTCAACGACAATTCCGCCTTGAACTTACTTGCGGGTTTGCGATATGGTTACAACCACACAAAATGATCAGGAAAATTGGAGGCAGTTTATGAGTAAAGCACTAGGGCTTTTGTCCGGTGGGCTCGATAGTAATCTCGCAGCGCTTACGTTGAAACGGCAGGGGGTTGAAGTCACCTGCATTTCCTTTGTGACCCCGTTCTTTGGTTCGGCCAAGGCAGAAAAAGCTGCGGCCGCCCTTGACGTGCCTTTAATTGTCAAGGATATTGGCGACATCCACCTTGAGATGGTTAAAAATCCGCGTTACGGGTATGGCAAAAACCTGAACCCGTGCATCGACTGCCACGCCATGATGTTTCGCCTGGCCGGGCAAATTATGGTTGAGCAGGGATTCGACTTCCTCTTCTCCGGGGAGGTTCTCGGGCAGCGGCCGATGAGTCAGAATGCCAACGCTCTGCGATCGGTCGCCAACTACTCCGGCCATCCCGACCGCATTCTACGTCCCCTGAGTGCAAAGCTTCTGCCCATCACTCCGATGGAAGAGGGGGGGCTGGTCGACAGGGAGCAGCTTCTCGATATCCAGGGACGCTCGCGCAAGCGCCAGGAAGCCTACGCCAAGGAATGGGGGCTGGTCGACTACCCGTCTTCCGGGGGGGGCTGCCTTTTGACCGAGAAGAGCTTTACCGGGCGTCTGCGTGATTTGCTCGAAAACAACCCGCAGGCGACCCCCGCGGATGTCGAACTGCTCAAGGCCGGGCGGCAGTTCCGGCTGTCCCCCGCCGCCAAGCTGATCGTGGGGCGTAAGCAGGCCGACAACGAAACGATCAAGAAACTGATTCGCCCGCAGGACATTTACCTGCGCATTCCCGGCATTGCCGGGCCCGTCGGCCTGGTCAGCGGGACGCCCGAAGAGGCCGACCTGATGACCGCCGGGGGGATTATGGCGGCCTATGGCAAGGGTAAAGATGAGGAGGAACTCGATCTTCTGTTGCAGCAGGAGGAGAAGACCTGGACGGTAAAAATCAAACCACTTCAGCGTGAAGATTTCCAGAGCCTGGTCATCGAATAGCCTTCCTTTTACTCCTGTTTTATCCGTGCCCCCGTCTGAAAAGGCGGGGGCTTTTCTTTTATGTCCGGGCTCCGTGGGGAGACAGGCGCCGAGCCCAGGGGGGGGATCGCGCTCCGCCGGTTTTCCGGGGTATAATAGGAGTGAGAAAGGAGGAAGCCATGAAAACGCTTTCCAGGTCGTTGATCGTTATTTCGATGGCATGGGTGGCTCTGCTGGCGACTCCGATGCAGGTGACTGCAGTTGAAATCCCTGACGGCAGAGGTGACGCTGTCTTCGAAACCACCTTCCAGGGCGATGAGGGCGCAGCGGTGGTTCTTGCCTCCGGCAGGCACTGGCGGCACGCCCCCCGCGGTTACTTCAGAAACCCCGGAAGACATCATTTCCGTGGCGGACATCATTTCCGTGGGCATCGCTATGGCCATTCCTATCGTCGCCCCTATGCACACCGCTATGATTACTACGGTCATCGTCTCAGGGCCTATCCCTACGGATATTATGGCCGGGGCAGGCATGGGTACGGTTCTTTCGGGGTCAGCGGATGCTTCACCAGCGGTTCGGTAAGAATCTGCATTAACAACCGTTACCGCCATTGATGTCGCTGACTGCTTGCGGGCCAACCTGAAAAGGGCGACAACCGAGCCCAGGGGCAGCTTTGGCGCAAACAAAAAGGCCCCCCGGATCTCCGGGGGGCCTTTTTTGCGTACAGGTGCATACGACTGGGGTGATGATTACATCATGCCGGGCATGCCGCCGCCCATGCCGCCCATGCCGCCGGGCATTGCAGGCATGCCTTCTTCCGAGGGAAGATCAGCAATGGCCGCTTCGGTGGTCAGCATCAGGCCGGCGACCGAAGCAGCGTTCTGCAGCGCGCTGCGGGTGACCTTGGTGGGGTCGATGATGCCGGCAGCGATCATGTCGCAGTACTCGTCGGTGGCAGCGTTGAGGCCGTAAGCGCCTTCTTTGCCGACAACTTCGTTGACCACGATGGAGCCTTCGAGGCCGGCGTTGGCAGCGATCTGGCGCAGGGGCTCTTCGAGAGCGCGCTTGACGATGTTAATGCCGAATTTCTGCTCGCCTTCGACTTCGAGGTTGGCCACTGCAGCGATGCAGCGGATCAGGGCGACGCCGCCGCCAGGGACGATGCCTTCTTCGACAGCTGCGCGGGTAGCGTGCAGAGCGTCTTCGACGCGGGCTTTCTTTTCTTTCATCTCGGTTTCGGTAGCCGCACCGACCTTGACCACGGCGACGCCGCCAACCAGCTTGGCGAGGCGCTCCTGGAGCTTCTCGCGATCGTAATCGCTGCTGGTTTCTTCGATCTGGGCGCGGATGACCTTGACGCGAGCCGCGATGTCGGCTTCGACGCCGGCGCCGTCGATGATGGTGGTGTTGTCCTTGTCAACCACGATGCGCTTGGCGCTGCCGAGCATGTCGAGGGTGGCGTTCTCGAGCTTGTGGCCCATTTCTTCGGAGATGACGCTGCCGCCGGTGAGGATGGCGATGTCTTCGAGCATGGCCTTGCGGCGGTCGCCGAAGCCGGGGGCTTTAACGGCGCAGATGTTGAGGGTGCCGCGCAGTTTGTTGACAACCAGGGTGGCCAGCGCTTCGCCGTCGACGTCTTCGGCAATGATCATCAGGGGACGGCCCTGCTTGGCAACCGGCTCGAGAACCGGGAGGAGGTCGCGCATGTTGCTGATCTTCTTCTCGTAGATGAGGATCAGGGCGTCATCCATAGCCGCTTCCATGCGCTCGGCATCAGAAGCGAAGTAGGGGGAGAGGTAGCCGCGGTCGAACTGCATCCCTTCAACGGTCTCGAGGGAGGTTTCCATCGCCTTGGCTTCCTCGACGGTGATGACCCCTTCCTTGCCGACTTTTTCCATGGCTTCGGCGAGGATGTTGCCGATGGTCTCGTCGCTGTTGGCCGAGATGGTGCCGACCTGGGCGATTTCCTTGTGGTCCTTGATCGGCTTGGAGAGCGC
>CALZIC010000127.1 GCA_945787285.1 uncultured Desulfuromonadales bacterium | reverse complement strand
TGCTCGACCCCTTCGACCACGCCGTCGAAAATACGACGCGGGTGAAGCAGGCGCGGCGGCAGCGGTTTTTCGAAGAACGGCGAGGCGAAGCAGAAGACGTCGGTATTGAAGATCAGGCGGGCGCCCATACCGGTACCGACCCCGTCGCGGTTGACCCCGACGATACCGGTCAGCGCACCGCCGTAGGGATCAAGGGCGCTGGGAGAGTTGTGGGTTTCCACTTTGAAGACCACGCTCCAGTCGTCGTTGAGCTCGATCACCCCGGCGTTGTCCTTGAAAACCGACAGGCAGAAATCGTTCTCGCCGAGGTTTTTACGAACGTCCCGGGTCGCCCCGACGATGTAGGTCTTGAACAAAGAGTCGATCGTTTCGCGCTGACCGTTTTCGTCTTCGTATTCGATGCGGGCCGAAAAGATCTTGTGTTTGCAGTGCTCGCTCCAGGTCTGGGCCAGCGCTTCAAGTTCGACATCGGTGAGATTGGCGCTGATTCCGGCCTGTTCACGCCGACGGCGCTCCTCCGGGTCGGCGGCATGGGCCTGGATCTTTTTCATCTCTTCGAGATTGAGTGCCAGCATGCCGTCGCGGCTGATCTTCATCAGCTCGTCATCGGAGACGTTGAGATCGATTTCGCGAACCTGAACGCGGGCGTCGCTGGTGACCTTGGGCACTGAAACGGGCACCCCCTTCTCGCGGTCGAGCTCCGAGGCCGCGAGGATATCCCAGCGCTGAATCAGCCCGTTGGCCAGGAAACCGGAAGCGATTTTTTCAGCAGCCTCCTTGTCAACCTTGCCTGAGAGAAGGTACTGGGTCGAGGTGTAGACCCCTTCTCCGGAAGCAAAAGGACGGCCGGTAATGTACTGAATCGCCTCCCTGGCGGTGCGCCCGGGGTTGTCGGTGACCCCGGGGCGGAATCCGACCTCGATGAGAACATCGAAATCGTGGGCCAGGGGACGATTAACGGCGTATTCCTGGATGACCGGATCGGAAAAAGGACCGCTGGCAGCAGCCTCGATTTCAGCATCGGCAAGATCGGCATCTACGGTATAAACGTCGAGGGTGCGGACCTGCTCCAGGTCGACACCAAGATGGAGTCCTTTACCCCATCCAGCAAACCAACTACGATTCTCCAGGCCATTGAGTCTCCTAACAAGAAAGCCTTGGGTTGAACCCAGATCCGCGGAACCTTGCCGGCAAATAGCGCAAGTCATTGACCTGCCTAAGGGATCAAAAAATCACCGACGAACCGATGGGTGCGCCTCAGATTTTTTAATACCCTTTTTCAGGCCAAGCACTTGCTCTCTTCATTCGCCCCGGCCCCGCGGATCTGGGTTAAAACAGACACGGGCAGGGGGTACATTCACCGCCCTGCCCTGCACTTTTTGATTGAGTATAACCCTTTATTCAATTACTGCTCAAGTCATGATTTGTCCGGCGCCCCGGTCATCAGACCAACACATAATCGCTTACCTTGTCCTGCTGCCCGACCAGCAGGCGCGGCTGGCACAGAGCCTGCTCAGCAATCGAGCGGCGCATGCAGTCAAGGGCCAGTTTCGGACAGTTATTCTCTTCGCTAAGGTGAGCGAGAAAAACCGCTTCGAGCCCCTCCCACAGCAAACCACCGAGCAGTTCCGCCGAGGCCGTATTCGACAAGTGGCCGTGACGGCTGCTGATTCTTTGTTTCAGCGGCCAGGGGTAGGCCCCGTCGCGCAGCATCTCTTCGTCGTGGTTGGTCTCAAGGACCAGCACCCGGCATCCCTTGAGGCTGTCAGCCACCAACCGGGTGGCGATCCCCAGGTCCGTGGCAAGCCCGACCTTCCCTTCATGCATCTCGACAACGAATCCGAGAGGGGCAACCGCATCGTGGGTCAGAGGAAAAGGGGTGATCTGCAGATCCCTGACCCCGAAGGATTCTCCGGCCTCAAGCTCTCGCAGATCCTCGATTTTACCAAGTTTCGGCAATGCTTGCCGGGCCTGGTGATGCATGAAAACCGGCAGATCGAACCGCCTGGCCAAAGGGCCGATGCCGCGGCTGTGATCGATGTGCTCATGGGTCAGAAGAACCGCGTCAAGCTCCCCGGCGTGAACCTCGATGGCGGCCAGCCGCGCGGAAATCTCCTTGGCCGAGAGCCCGGCGTCGATCAGAACCCGGCTTTCGGCCGATTCGATATACAGGGAGTTTCCCCGGCTTCCACTGGCAAGAAGACAAACACGCACTAGAGATCCTCCCGGTTCCCGGCATGGGAGCATGACTATATACCGAAAATCGCAAGCGCCTGCAAGGGAAAAACCGGGAAAAAGGCATCAGCCCCCCGAAGAGGACATTCAGGTGTAAAATCGGTAATTTGCCTAAGCTAATCCAGTAGACCGAGAACCTAAAAGACCGGCCCTCAAAGAAGAGGCAGAATGATGTGAAAAGTGCTCCCCGGACATTGGTCAGGATCGCAGCCGGGGCTATCGACCCAGATTTCGCCGCCGTGCATATCGACAATCCCCTTAACGATGGTCAGGCCGAGCCCGGTCCCCTTCCCCTTGAACGCAACCTTGCCGGTGAAATGCTCCTCAATGGTGCCGACCTCGTAGAATTTGTCGAAAATGTGTACCTGGTCGTCCTCGGCGATGCCGATCCCCGAATCACTGATGCAGATCTCGATATACGGATAGAGCTCCTCTCCGATGGGCCTTGCCTCATCCATCTCGGCGATGTCATGGGGGCCGGGGATCCGAAGACTGTTATAGCGCCGGGTGGCAACGGTAATCAGCCCCCCGTCGGGGGTGAATTTAATGGAATTGATCACCAGGTTGGTGATCACCTGAACCATCCGGTCGGTATCGCAGGAAACGAGAGGGAGATCATCGGCAAGTCTGAGCCGATGGGTCTGATTGCGCACCGAGAAGAAGAATTCGATCTCCTTGAGCGCCTGCCGAACAACGTCGTTGATGTCCGCCTGCCGGCTTCGCAGGCGCAGGCAATTGCTGTCGAGCATCGAGACATCGACCATGTCGCGCACGATATTGGAGAGCCGGTTGGCGGCATCGGAGATGTGCTTGAGGAGGGAAAGTTCCTCCTCGCCGATGGAACTGCCATATTCGTCGAGAAGGAGTTCGGAATAACCGAGTATGACCGTCAACGGAGTCTTCAGCTCGTGAGAGGCCAGACCGAGGAACGAATCTTTCATCTTGTTCAGGCGCTGAAGCTCCCGCGTACTCGTTTCAAGGTTCTCCTTGATCTCCCTTTCGCGGGTGACGTCGCGAAAGGTCATCTGCACCATCTTTCGGCCATCCCTTCCGACCACCGGGGACCCATTGGCCCAGGCAATGAGGCGATTCATGTCCGAAAGGCGGACAAACCGGATTTCCGCCTCCTTGAATTTACCGCCAAGGATGTTCTGGTGCATCTCGTACTGGGCTTCGACATTCTCGCAATGCAGCATTTCCCAGAATGCGAAAACATTGCTCCCTTCCACCTTTTCCCGCGGGATGCCGAAAAATGACTCAGCGGCCTTGTTGATAAGAACGATGTGGTCTTCATCATTGCTGACCAGTATCGCGTCAGAGGCATCCTCGAGCAACGAACGGTACATCTCCCGGCTGCGCCCGAGCTCGGTACCGATCTGTTCCTGCCGCTGGTAGGACAACTGCAGCTCCTGGTTGGTCTCTTCAAGCTCGCGATATTTTTCCCTGAGCTGCTCGTCACGCTGCTGGAGCGAGGCGGCCATTTCCTGCAGGGCGGTGCCGAGCTCCGCAAACTCCGGAGTCGACATGGCCGGCACGACCACCTTGAAATGGCCACCGGCAATTTCCTTGGCCACCTCGCAAAGCCGCCGAATCGGTCGAACCAGGTCGCGCCGGGTAAAAAGAAAGACAAGGATAAAAACGATTAGAAAGGCCGCTCCGAGAATGATGGAAGAGCGCTGAAAGGCCCGGTCGGTACGGGCCTGCAGAACCGAATCGGGATAGCCGATGCGGATACGCCCAGCCAGACGGCGACTGGCATCAAAGACCGGCGCTGAATAATCATAGACCTTCCCCCATTTCGGGGTAATCAAAATAGCGGTCGATTCGTTGATCGTTTTGTAAAACTGAACCCCGGTGAAAAGGTGCGACGAAGGGTCGCTTGAGTAAAGAGGGAGCCCCACCGTGTTTTCGATGAGGCAGTAGCTGATCTCTGGGTCGCTGCCGACAATCTCCTGACAGCGGGTATTGATCCCTTCGAGCTCATCGATCGGTATCCCCAGAGCAATAACCTTTTCAACGGCCGACTTCAATTCGGTGGCGACGCTCTGACAACGCAGAATCAGGCCGTCACGATAGTCCTGGCGAAAACCGGCGATATTGAACGCGGTGTTCGCGCCGATGGCCAGTGCCAACACGAAAAAGAAAAAAATAAGGATGCGTTTTTCGAGGGTGGATTTCATGAATTTTGACAGGTCGGACAGGTGACCCAACAAGCGCCCAGCTTCTCAGGGAGAAACACGAGAACTGAAATAATGATGTAGAATTGGGATGTTAGCACGGCCAAACAGGCATGCCAGGGGAAGAGAGTCCGTTAAAAACCATTTGCCTTTTAACAAAGCTCAGGTAGACTCCTTAACTTGAAGGGCCATCGGCTATGAAACATCTAACGAATAAATTCTACTTTTGATATCACACCAGCAGAAAAAGGGCAATGACTCAATCATCAGCCCCCATTAAAAAGAGTTGACGAGAGAGCACCTATTTGTCTATCATTTTACTTTATTCTGACCTAAGTGGCTGTTTTCTATAATCAGACCCCTTCCATCCGACTACCAGAATTCCTCACAAGGAGACCTTACAGGTATGGCAACCAAAGTAGCTATCAACGGGTTCGGCCGAATTGGCAGAAATGTCTTTCGCGCAGCACACAGCTCCAACGACATTGAAATTGTCGCGATCAACGACTTAACGGATGCAGCAACTCTGGCCCATCTGCTGAAATACGATTCGGTGCAGGGAACCTTCGAAGCGACCGTAGAAGCTGGAGATAATGAGATTATCGTCGACGGTAAAGCGGTCAAAATCTTCAAGGAAAAAGACCCGGCCGCACTCCCCTGGAAAGAGCTCGGCATCGAAATCGTCATTGAGTCAACCGGCATTTTCACCGACATGGCCGGTGCTTCCAAACATCGCCAGGCAGGTGCCTCGAAGGTCATCATCAGCGCCCCCGGCAAGGGGGTCGATCAGACCATCTGTCTCGGCGTCAACGAGCAGGACTACGACCCGGCCAACCACCACGTGATCTCCAACGCTTCCTGCACCACCAACTGCCTGGCCCCGGTGGCAAAAGTCCTCAACGACCGGTTCGGCATTGTCAAGGGGATGATGACCACCATTCATTCCTATACCAACGACCAGAAGATTCTCGACCTCCCGCACAAAGACCTTCGCAGGGCAAGAGCGGCAGCGGTTTCGATGATCCCCACCTCCACCGGCGCCGCCAAGGCCGTGTCCCTGGTTCTGCCCGAACTCAAGGGCAAACTCGATGGGATGGCGGTGCGGGTTCCAACCCCCAACGTTTCGCTGGTCGACCTGACCATCGAAACCAGCAAGACCACCACCACCGAAGAAGTAAACGCCGCTCTCAAAGAGGCGGCTAGCGGACCGCTCAAAGGCATTCTCGACTACTGCGAACTCCCCCTGGTTTCCTGCGACTTCAACGGCAGCGCAGCCTCTTCGACCGTTGACGCCCTTTCAACCAGCGTCCTTGGTGGCAACATGGTCAAAGTCCTGTCGTGGTATGACAACGAATGGGGCTACTCCAACCGTGTTCTCGATCTGGTCAAATACGTTTCGAGCAAATAACGACCCCGTTTCCGGCACCCTAGGGCAGGATCCCGAGATCCTGCCCTTTGATTTTCAAGCCCCACCAATCAAACGACTTACACAATCACATTTCATTGCGCACATACAGGGAGTTTCCGCAATGCTCAACAAGTTGACCGTTAACGATCTGGACCTTAAAGGCAAAAAAGTCTTCTGCCGGGTCGATTTCAACGTTCCCCTCGACGAAAACCGCACCATTACCGACGACACCCGCATTGTCGCCGCTCTGCCGACCATCCGCCACATTCTTTCTCAGGGCGGCCGGCTGATCCTGGCCTCCCATCTCGGTCGCCCCAAGGGCGAATCCAACCCCAAGTTCAGCCTGTCCCCGGTGGCCCCCTACCTTGCAGAACTGCTCGGCCAGGACGTCAAGATGGCCCCAGACTGCATCGGCCCGCAGGTCAAGAGCCTGGTCGACAACCTGCAGGACGGCGAGGTCGTGCTCCTGGAAAACGTTCGCTTTCACAAGGGGGAAGAGAAGAACGACCCCGACTTCGCATCCCGGCTTGCCCAACTGGCCGAGCTCTATGTCAATGACGCCTTTGGAACCGCCCACAGGGCTCACGCCTCGACCGAAGGGGTTGCGCGCATCCTCTCCCCCGCTGCGGCCGGCCTCCTGATGGAAAAAGAGCTCCGCTACCTGGGCCAGGCCCTGGCCGAGCCCAAGCGTCCCTTCGTGGCCGTGATAGGCGGAGCGAAGGTCAGCGACAAAATCACCGTCATCGAGAACCTTCTCAGCAAGGTCGACACCCTGATGATCGGCGGCGGCATGGCCTATACCTTCCTCAAGGCTCAGGGGATTTCCACCGGCAACTCCCTGGTCGAAGAAGACCGTCTCGAACTGGCGGCAAAGCTGATAGAGAGTGCCAAGCAAAAGGGCATTGAACTGCTCCTTCCAACCGACCATGTTCTTGCCGCTGAATTCAAACCAAACACCCCGGCCAGCAACTCTGACGGCGTGAGCATTCCCGAAGGGATGATGGCTCTTGATATCGGTCCCGATACGATCGCCAGATACACCGATGCCCTCAAAACGGCCCAGACCGTGGTCTGGAACGGCCCCATGGGCGTCTTTGAGTTCGACGCCTTTGCTGCCGGGACCATGGCCATCGCCAAGGGCCTTGCCGCTTCGGACTGCCTGTCGATTATCGGCGGCGGTGATTCGGTGGCCGCGGTCAACAAATCGGGCCTCGATGATCGCATGAGCCATATCTCCACCGGCGGCGGCGCCTCCCTCGAGTTCCTCGAAGGCAAGGCCCTCCCTGGCGTCGTCGCACTGACCGATAAATAGTCCTACGATTGAACCGCACCCCGCCACTGGAGTGCGTCTCTATATATTCAGGAGGAACACGATGCGCAAACCTGTCATTGCCGGCAACTGGAAGTTGCATAAAACAATCGCCGAATCGATTCAACTAGTGGAAGCCCTTAACAAAGAAGCGTCCGCGGTTGACGATATCGAAATCGTCGTCGCACCGGTCTACACCGCCCTTCAGAAGGTCGCTGAAACCCTGGCCGGCAGCAACATTTCCGTCGCCGGGCAGAACTGCTACCCGGTCAATTCCGGAGCCTTTACCGGTGAAGTTTCCCCCTCCCTGCTGAAAGACCTCGGCTGTGCGTTCTGTATCGTCGGCCACTCGGAACGCCGCCAGCTTTTTGGTGAAACCGATGCCTTTATCAACCAAAAGGTCAAGGCCCTGATCAGCGAAGGACTCGGTGTGATCTTCTGCATCGGCGAAACCCTCGAAGAGCGGGAAAGCGACCAGATGTACGAAGTGCTCACCCGCCAGCTCCGCGAAGGGCTCAAGGACGTTACCGCCGAGGACATGCAACACGTCATCATCGCCTATGAACCGGTATGGGCCATCGGCACCGGTAAAACCGCAACCAATCAGCAGGCAGCCGAAGCCCATGCCTTCATTCGCGGCCTGCTTCAAGGCTTTTACACTGAGGAACTGGCCGCCCAGACGCGCATCCTCTATGGCGGCAGCGTCAAACCGGACAACGTTGACGGACTCATGGCCCAAGAGGATATCGATGGCACACTGGTCGGAGGCGCCAGCCTAAAGGCCGAGGACTTCGGCCGAATCATTAACTTTAAACGGGGATAACCGTTTTCCCCTTTTATCCGGGGGAATTTTATGTTAGATATTGGGGTCTTTGCTCAGCAATTACTCCAAGGAGATAGATTTAAATGACCACCTTTCTTATTATTCTGCATGTTGTTGTGTGTCTCGGCCTGATTGCCATCGTTTTGCTCCAGGGCGGCAAAGGAGCCGACATGGGCGCCTCCTTCGGCGCTGGCGGCAGCGGCACCGTTTTCGGCGCTGCCGGAGGCCAGGACTTCATGGGCAAGTTAACCACTGCAGCCGCCGTCATCTTCATGCTGACCAGCCTCACCCTGGCCTATTTTTACGGCCAGCCCGGTTCCACCAGCATCATGCCGTCGACCGTCGCTCCGGCTGCTACCGCCCCTGCCGCACCGGCTCCGGCAGCGATTCCCGCTGCAAGCGAAGGCGCACCGGTCCAGGCTGATCAGGGTGCAGAAAAAAAATAATAATTTGAAGTTTTCGTATTGACATCAGACGGGCAAATCAGTATAAATACACCCGCTTCGCCGAAG
>CALZIC010000126.1 GCA_945787285.1 uncultured Desulfuromonadales bacterium | reverse complement strand
ATTTGACGGGCAAGAGCTGGCGCGCCCACGGCATCGGTTACGACCGGCGCATCCCCGCCAAAGGCATGGACAGCGAAACCTATCACATCCCGCTGCCCGAAAAAGGCGAATACCAGGTCACCACGCGGCTGATGTATCGCTCCTTCACCCAGAAATCCCTGGATGAAGTGTACGAGCGGACCGGCGAAGCCCTGCCGCCGGTTGTCAGTGTCGAAATGGATGCCGAACAAACCAAGGTCAAATTCTAGGAGCATGTCAGGCTAAGTCTGAACCTTCTCGCGCAAGAACAAAGGGGGCGGAACTCATAGGGAGTTCCGCCCCCCTTTGTTTATCGACCGAGTCAAAGCCACCCCTGGCCTCTGCCATCATGCTAACCGCCGGCATGAAGTTCGGCATGTTTGCCTCCCTCCAGCCCACAGATAAGGCTGAGGGTTAGGAAACACCCTGCACGCCATCCTGGAAACAGAGCCAATATGCGCCCGGCTACTCCCTGAATATTTTCAGCGCCCAACGATTCAACTTCCCCTGGTCCGCACCGGCGTGATCCGCCACGCGCAATCTCCAAGCCCCGGCCACAGACTCACCGCGTAAGCCATTCAAAACGGTGGTATTCAGCATGGTGTAGGTTTTAATGATGTTGTTCGCCGAGCCGCCCTGTCGGTTGTGCAGCACCACCGAGGTGTTGGCCGGTGAAACCAGCTCGACGATTAAATCTCCGATATAGGTGTGGGTGATGTCGAGTTCGACCGTAATGCTGTCGAGTTGCCCGGAGGCGGTCACCGCCAGCGATCGCTCGATCCCCCCCTGAACGTTGTCGGGAATAATGACGCCGGGATTCTCTTCCACAGTGACCGAGGTGTCGTCTTGCCCGCGTATATCCAGAGACCAGCTTTTCAACCGACCGCGATCGAAAGACGCCAGATCCTGGACATGCAGGGTCCACTCACCGCCGACCGATTCTCCGGCGAGGGCGCTCAGGCCCGGAGCTGAGCTGAGGTCATATTCGCGGTGCAGGTCATTGACGCTTCCGCCGGTTCGGTCATGAAGAACCACCTCGGTGCCGGCCGGCGAGATCAGGGTAACCCGCAAGTCGCCGATAAAGGAATGGGTGATATCGACCTGCACTTTGACCGAACTGATGACAAAATTTTCGACTGAGGCGATCTTGTCCTTGATCCCTCGCGAATTATTATCGGGGATACTTTTGTCAGGGGATGAACTGCCGTTGAACACCTTGTCCCCGTCAGGCGCAGATCCCCCCAAAACTCGGGCCACAGCGGCCTTGGCGTCCACCCGGCCGAACCCGAACCAGGGACTCCAGGAGCCTTCCACATCGCCGTTATCGAAGAAGTCACCGGTGTTAAAGGGGGCAACGGGAGAGACGTCCCAACGGGTATCGGAATCGAAATTGGCCGGCGGGGTTCGAGGGTAACCCGCGAAAACCAAGTCTTTGGAGGCTGTTTCCTTGAGGATGGAAATCACCTCGAAAGCGCTCAGGTTCGGGTTGGCCGATATGGTCAATGCGGCAATGCCTGCGGTTAAGGGGGTCGCGCTCGAGGTCCCTCCAAAGGTGTGGGTGACACCGCCGGTATTTCCGGTGGTGGTGGTGATCCCCAGGCCTTGAACCGTCATGCGGTAATATGTGTGGCTGTTGCTGCTCGGCGCGCACAGCGACATGCCTGGCCCGTAATTGGAATAGTGGCTTCGCCTGGCGGTACTCGCCAGCGCCGCGATGTGCATCACCCCCGGAATTCCCACCAGGTTGTTGCGGAAAACCCGGGCCGTATTCACCCCCACCCAGACCAGCGCTCCGCCCTGGACATCGACCCCGTGGTCATAGGGAACGTCTTCGGCAGCGGTGTGGTTAATCGGGCAATTTTCGTTGCCGGCCGCCCACAGAAAGACGATCCCCCTGCCCCTGCGCCCGCCGGTCTGAGCCAAGGTTCGAATCCGGTTGACCACCGGAAGCGCCCACAGACTGGTCGGCACGCCCCCCCATGAATTGGACATCACGTCCGCCCTGTCGGCAATAAAGTTCAGCACCGTCAACATCTTGGAGTCGCTGATAAAGAGGGACGGCCCCGACGACTGCCATTGGATGGGCAGCAGCTGGCAGCCCGGCGCGGCGCCCACCGTCTGCAACGCATCGACTTCACCACCGATGACGCCGCAGCAGGAGGTGCCGTGATTGGCCCCCGGCAGATACATCTGGTCCGGGTCGGCATCGATATCGACCGAGGTCAGCAAACGCTCTCCCCGCAGATAACCCCAGTCGGCAAACTTGGTCTCAGAGTCGAAATCGATATGATCGAGCTTGCAGCCATCATCCGTGACGGCAATCACCACCTCTTCGCTGCCGTAATGATTTAAAAGATTCCAGGCCTCCTCGCACAGGGCGCTGGACCTCGGGTCGTACTCCGGATCGTTAAAATCGGTGTGCAGGTGCCATTGCCGAAAATATTCCGGGTCGATGGGCACCGGAACGGCGTAGGTGCTCATGCGCTGGTTCAGGTCATGCTCGGCCAGCTCGACCAGGGGTTCATATTCGGTCAGCTTCACCACCAGCTTCACCGGGTTCATACCGGTGTGGTTGGTGAGCTGAAACAGGTATTCCCGGTCGCTGAAGGTCGATTTTTTGATCAGCCCGTAGCGACCGGCGAACGCATCGACCTGTTCATCGGACAGGGCGTCTTTAAAGGTCACGAAAACCCGGTCGGTGATCAGAAATTCCATACCGGTTTCAACTTCGGAATAGGCGTGATGGGTCGGCGCAACACGACGGCTTCGGCCCATCAGCGGTTCGAGGTCGGCGGCGCTGACGGTGATTCGGGTGGAGGCGGAAGAGACCTGCTCCGCCTCAAGAATCGCGGCATCATCGAGGCTCTCCGGCAAGCTGCGGATGACCATCTGATCGGGACTCTTTTTCAGCTCGACCTTTTGCCCGCCTCGGTAGGTGTATGTTTTTGCTCCACTCATAATTTGGCTCCTGCGCTAGATGTAGACTTTCAAGAGATTGGCGGCAGCGGCGGTCCAGAATCGATTTCGCAGTTGGTTCATGTCAAGCCCGACAGGCTCCTAAAAATAGAGTAGCAATTGTCGACCGATTTTCTTTACCGATTTGACCACTTTCTTGACGGATCTGCGCAACCTGCTGCCCCGCACCCAACCTCGCCTTGCTCGCGGATTCAAGTTAGTTTCCATCCGGAAACTATGGATGGGACTAGCGCCGTTTTCATATGGGAAACGCTCAATTTTTTGCAAGATCAAGGAAATCAAGGCCTTGCGCGGAGACGTACACCGTACGTCGCACAAGCAAGGCCGCAGATTGACGCCGAGATTGCGGAAAAGGGCCGTTTCCGGATGAAAACAAGTTAAATCCGATGCCTCCGGCGATACTCCCCTGGCGTCATCCCGTGAAATTTCCTGAAAACGCGATTGAAGTGCGATTGATTGTTGAACCCGCTCGACAGGGCGATATCGAGCAGGGACAAGCGGCTTTCCTTGAGCCGCTTGCCGGCAAGGCTGAGGCGCAGGCTGTTGACGTAGTCGACAAAGGTCAGGCCGGTTTTTTTCTTGAAGCTGCGGACAAACGAGGAGACGCTCATGCCGGCTTTTTCGGCCGCCACGGCGAGGGTCAGGGACGATTTGAAGTGGGAATGGACATGCTGAAAGGCCAGCTCCAGTCCTTCTGCAGCAGCCCTGGTGCCGGAGTCCGACGCGCTGCATGCTCCGAGGATGTTGCGGAAGGTCAGTTCGAGCTCATCCATGGGCAGGGGCTTGTTGAAGTAATCCCGGGCCCCCTGCCGAAAAGCTTTTACTGCAACGCCTTCGGATCCCTGAGCGGTCATGATCACCACGGGAATCGAGGGCTTGCTGGACTTGAACTGGGAAAGGAGTCGGAAGCAGGGAGATTCTTTGGTGTGATCGAGCAGGACGAGGTCGACGGGGTTGGCCATAAAGAGCTTCCAGGCGGCCTGGTGCTCTTTATGGTGAACCAGGAAGCACTCATCCAACCCTTCGCTCAGCGCGGTTAAATAAGGCGCTTCTCCGGGGTCGATGACGAGAATGGTTCCAGAGCCCCAAAACAGATCGCCATGGAGCTCGATCCCCTCGCCTGCCTTATGTAGAACATAATGGGTTCGTTGCATTGCAATATGCGCCCTGTAAACAGGCCGATGAAATGTCAACCATCTCCCCAATACGCCGGTCGGTTCAACAGGGTAAAGAGCCCAACCAGTTCCCCCTCCAGGGAGTCTCTAAAAACCAATACCTTACATGGGTCAACTATTACTCTTTATCGCTTTTTGTCAATAACCTGAAGGGGACTTTTGTGGCCCGAGAGCCGGGCTGGGGTCGCGAAAAAGCCCCGGGAGGGCTGGAAACTTTCCAAGGGAAGAGTAGCCTTATATATAACCTGGATCCAGGTATAACCTTCCCATTGGGATGACCCGACATTTTTTCGCCAACGATTAAAAGACGAATAACAACAACCGGATGGTCGATATGCTTAAATATATTTTTTCCATTTGTGCCGTGTTCCTGCTTGGGGTGTTGACCGCCGGGTGCGGTGCCGAAACGTCCTTCACGGACCAGGCAGGTCCCTGGCTCGTTGAGGCAGCCCCCCCCGGAAACGATTTCCACCAGCCACCGCCGCCTCCGTCGGTGAAACAGCGCCCCCCTGAGCACATTCTGCAACGGGTACGGGCAATTGCCCCTGCCCAGACCAGGGTGCAGTGGTGGCAACGGAAACAAAACGGCCTTTATCTGGTCAGGGCTGAATTGCGCCCCGAAGAATACGAGTTTCTCATCTCTGCCGAAGGCCGGATCCACAGGCTGGAATACGGAAACGACTGGGGCAGCCTCCACGAAAAGCCCGACAAGCTGATGTGGAGAGGGACCCGGAGACAACTGGCCATCGACCAATTCCCGCAAAGGGCGCTTAAAACCGTCGCCACGGTGATGCCGGGGGCCGTTCCGGAGCAGGTCTGGGTTTCCCAGAGCGACCAAGGGCCTCGCTACGGCCTGCTGGCCGGGGACACGGTCTTTTATGCCAGGGAAGACGGACAGATTCAGGCGATCGGCCTGACCGAAAAAGGCGCGCTGAACGAGAAGCCCGCCCCCAAAGAGCCTGCGAAACTGCTGGCCGAGGCCGAGACGCTTCTGGGCCCGTTCCGGCAGAGGTTCGACATCCACAACCAGATCGAACGGCTGGCCAGTCGTCAGCGAGGTGCGGGAAAAGCGTTTCGCTTTGTGGTGATCGGCGACAGCCGGTCGAACCCGGAGCTGTGGCCTGAAATGGTGGCACATATCGATCAGCTGGTTCCGCAGCCCGACTTTATACTCAACGCCGGCGATGTCGTGCGGCACGGCTATGCCCGGGAGTTTCGGGAATACCTGGTGCCGCCATTGCTGAAAACCGATATCCCCTTTTTGGTGGCGGTAGGCAACCATGACACTGGCGCCAGCCGACAGGCGGTGGAGTACCGTACTCTCTTTGGCAATAAGAGCCTGAACTACTCTTTCGACCATGGCCCGGTCCGGTTTGTTTTTTTCGACAACGTGACCGAGGTGAATTCACCGCAGGAGAAGCTGGCGTGGCTCGACCGGGTTCTGGCCGCCACACCGCAGAGCCTTGCCCTTGTCGTGACTGCTCACAAGCCGACCGCGACCATCGAAAAATGGGCCTACCACTCATGGGACGATGAGAATTCGCGGCGGTTTGCCGCGCTCATGGAAAAATACCGGGTCGACCATGTCTTTTTCGGCCACATCCATGCCTATTCGACGGCCGAGGAGAATGGGGTCAAGTACACGGTCAGCGGCGGCGGAGGCTCGAGACTGCACAATCGCTACGGCCCATCGGGCAACGTATTTCACTACCTGATCTGCGATGTATCCGAAGACGGCCGCATCAGCCAGCAGGTGGTGCGGTTTAAGAAAAAGCCCTAAGAACGACAACGGCTCGGCCCTTTGAAGGAACTGCCAGCGGGAATGGTGGAAACATGCTGCGGAAAGCCCCAGACAAAGAAAAAGCGGTTGGAACGGCCCGCCTTGTGCGCCTGGCCGGAGTCGGCCTCGGTTTTCTGCTCCTGGCAGGGGCCGGATTCGCGCAGACAGGCGCCCCCCAAAGCTACCTGCAGAAACTGCGAACGGTGCATACGCCAGCGGACTTTCAGCACCTTGCCGGCACCCCCGGAAGCAAGATTCAACTGCACCGCGAGCCGCGCTGGCAGTTGGCCGACGGCAGCGTGCTCATCGGCTCATCCCGGGGAATCGTCCGAGAGCAGTCCGGCGAAAAGGTCCAGCCCTTTCCGGCAGACACCCTGCTGCCCTGGAACGAGATCACGGTGATCGCGGAGGAACAACCCGGGTTACTGTGGATCGGAACGACAAGGGGCGCTATCCGCCTGGACCAAAGGGTGGGGGCCGCCACCACCGAGTATTTTGCCGGCCGGCGCTGGCTGCCGGCCGATCGGGTCACGGCGATCGGCTTCGAAGAGCCGGCCTCAGGCCACGCGGTCTGGATCGAGACCCCGGGGGGCTTCAGCCGCATCGAATACCGTCCCATGACCCTGGAGCAAAAGGCGGAGATCTTCGAACAACGGGTCCGTGACCGCCACCTCCGCCACGGGTTGACCTCCCGCTCCGCCCTGCCCGTCGCCGGGGATCTTTCCAGCAACCGCACGGTGCCCAACGACAACGACGGACTGTGGACCGCCATCTACCTGGCGGCCGAATGCTACCGCTACCGGGTGACCGGCGCCAGCGACGCCCGGGAGTCTGCCCGCCAGGGGATCGCGGCGCTGATGCGTCTCGAATCGATCACCGGCATCTCCGGATTCCCGGCCCGCTCCATGGTGCGCCTCGACAGCGAGGCGCGGCCGGAACGCGGCGAGTGGCACCCGACGGCCGACGGGCAGTGGCTGTGGAAGGGGGACACCAGCTCCGACGAGATCGTCGGCCATTTCTTCGCCTACGCCCTCTACTATGACCTGGTCGCCGATGAAAAAGAAAAAAAGCAGATTCGCGGTGTGATCGACCGCATCGCCGCCCACATCCTCGACCACGACTACCAGCTGGTCGATGTCGACGGCCAGCCGACCCGCTGGGGGTGGTGGGGGCCGAAGAGAATCTGGACCAAACCGGACGAGACCGGCCTTCAGGCCCTGCAGATCCTCTCCCATCTCCAGGTCGCCCGGCATATCACCGGCAACAGTCGCTACCAGAAGGCCTTCGATGAGCTGGTCTCCCGTCACAACTACGCGCTGCTGACCCGCAACCAGAAAATCTACATACCCGGCTACATCAACCATTCCGACGACCAGCTGGCGTTTCTCTCCTACTACCCCCTGATGCGCTACGAAACCGACGAGAAGCTTCGGGCAATCTACCTGCAGAGCCTGGAGCGCAGCTGGCAGAGCGAGCGCCCGGAACACAACCCGCTGTGGAACTATATCTACGCGGCCTCAAGCGGCCGCAGCGAGTATGACGCGGCCGCATCACGGGCCACCCTGGAGCGGATCCCCATCGACCTGGTCTACTGGACGGTAAGCAACGCGCACCGGCGCGACATCGCCCACAACCCCATGGACGATCGCCGCGGGCACCGGCAGTCCCTGCTGGTGCTGCCGGCAGACGAGCGGCCGCTGATGCGCTGGAACGGCAACCCGTTCCGTCTCGACGGCGGCAGGGAGGGGGGCAGCGAAGACGACGGCGCGTTTTTCCTGCTGCCGTACTGGATGGGGCGGTATCACCGGCTGATTCGTTGAAAAAAGGTTGCAGATGGTTTCAGAGGTGGCGCACTTACGAGTAGAATCTACCCCCTCACAGTTTCGCCGCCTGCACATGCATCCAGTCGAAGTTCCTGGTGCGGCCGAGACTGGTCCAACCTTCTTCCACCCAAAAACGCCACCAGGCGTCGTACTCAGGCTGGGCGAAGGCGGCCCGGTCGCGACCCCAGTTGAACCGGTTTCGATACGGATCGTAGTAGATGGCGATGCCCCAGGAGTGCATCGACCATCGTGTTACGCCGAGCATCCTGCTCT
>CALZIC010000125.1 GCA_945787285.1 uncultured Desulfuromonadales bacterium | reverse complement strand
GTGGAGATCCTCGACGTACGAAAGCCCCGAGACAAGAAGGACTTGCACATGTTCAGTGGTCGGATCGCCGAGGTCACCTGCCCGGTTATCGCCGTACTCGGTACCGACTGCGCTATCGGCAAACGCACCACAGCCAACATAATAACCAGCGCCCTCAATGAGTCCGGCATAAAGACGGTGATGGTCGGTACCGGCCAGACAGGTTTGATCCAGGGCGCGCGCTACGGCGTTGCGCTCGATGCAGTCCCGTCACAATTCTGCGCAGGCGAATTGGAAGCAATCATTGTCAAAGCGTTCGAAATTGAGAACCCCGATGTCATCATTGTTGAAGGGCAAGGCGCACTGAGTCACCCCGCCTTCTCCTCCTCGTCCTTCATCCTCCGAGGCAGTTGCCCCAACGGCGTTGTGTTGCAGCATGCCCCGCGGCGCAGCAAGCGCTGCGACTTTGAAAAAATGGAGATGCCGACACCGGCCTCTGAAATCAATCTTATCGAGACCTTCGCAGACACAAAAATTATCGGTCTGACGATCAACCATGAGGGCATGAGCGACACCGAGGTGGGTGCGGCAATCACCCACTATGAGTCCGAACTCGGTATCCCGACCACCGATGCACTGACCCGGTCGCCCGAGCGCCTGGTAGAAATGGTGCTTGCTGCCTTCCCGGAACTCCAGGGTACGTCGATTGCCAGCGCATGATGCCCGCCCCGCGGTTGGAGATCGACCTCGACAAAATTCACCATAACGCCTGCACACTGGTTGAACGTCTGGCCAGTCGTGGCATTTCGGTAACTGGCGTTACCAAGGTGACACTCGGCTCAGCTGAGATTGCTGCCACGCTGCTGCGGGCAGGGGTGAGTGCTCTGGGCGACTCTCGCATCGAAAATATCGAAGCCATGCGCCTTGCGCAGGTGCCTGCATCGATGACACTGATTCGTTCTCCGATGCTTAGCCAGGCGAAACGGGTCGTGTCGCATGCCGATTTAAGCTTCAATACCGAAATCGAGGTGATCAGAAGGCTCTCGCTCGAAGCACAAAAAGCCCACCGTACGCACGGGGTCGTACTCATGGTCGAACTGGGAGACCTTCGCGAAGGCATCATGCCCGATGACTTGATAGGCAGCGTACGTGAGACGCTTAACTTGCCGAATCTCGTGTTTAAAGGTATCGGCACCAATCTCGCGTGCCGAAGCGGGGTGTCACCTGATGTCAGGAACATGGCTGTACTATCCGAGCTCGCGGACTCTATCGAGGCGACATTGGGCCTGACGGTAGACATCGTGTCAGGTGGGAACTCTGCCAACCTTCATTGGGCTTTAAGTGGGGCAAAGATTGGACGGGTCAACGATCTTCGACTGGGAGAATCGATCCTGCTCGGACGCGAAACTCTCCATCGACAACCGATTGATGGACTGCACACCGATGCTATCACGCTCATCGCCGAAGTGATCGAATCGAAGGTCAAGCCATCACAGCCATCAGGCGAGATCGCACAAACCGCGTTCGGGGAGGCGCCATCAGTTACAGATCGAGGTCACGTCACGCAAACCATCCTTGCTGTCGGGCAGCAGGATGTCGACCCGTGCGGCCTGCAATCGCCTGCCGGAATCGAGGTTCTGGGTGCCAGTAGTGACCACCTTATCCTGGAGTCCGATAACGATGCTCTTTCTGTCGGCGCAGAAGTGACGTTCCAACTGAACTACAGCGCGTTGGTCCGCGCCATGACTTCTCCCTTTGTCGCTAAG
This sequence comes from uncultured Desulfuromonadales bacterium, assembly GCA_945787285.1. Classification (GTDB taxonomy): domain Bacteria; phylum Desulfobacterota; class Desulfuromonadia; order Desulfuromonadales; family Trichloromonadaceae; genus CALZIC01. The sequence continues at coordinate 9,852 of CALZIC010000125.1, read as the reverse complement.
GTGATGAAACCAGTATCAACACATAACAACTTTTCAAGTTGACGCTGAAAAGAATTGCGGTGCTTCGTGGTTATTACGGTGGCTGCACAATTTAACTCAAACGTAACTTGTCCTGTAAATCACCCTCTATAAAACACGAAAAGCCCTCAATCCACGGATTGAGGGCTTTTCTTATTTGTCAGGGTTAGCAGGATTCCGGGCATCTCGCCCCTTATCGACCACCCCAAACAATCTGGAACAAATTATTGGCCAGGAGGCGTGTCCGCCCTTTATCCAATTTCATCAGGCTCATAGATCAGGCAGGCTATTTAGGATGACAACCGGTAAGCGTCGCAATATATGTTGATAATTCAATAAGCCATCCCAGATTTTGCTTGCTTTAACTCCAGCTCTAACAGTGAGTGGGGAGTAGGCATCCGTCAATCGCTGCCTCCGGAAATTGACAACCCCATGCCTTTTGATATTTTGAAAAGGGCCATGATACTTATGGAGAGTTCTGCACTGGACCCTTTTTACTCACCCCCGATTGTTCCCCCAGGCCATTACCCTGACGATTTACGGCTACCATTTGTGAACCGTCTGCGAACGGTACATGTTAAAATAAAGCATTCCAATCTTTGGCCAGAGGTTGTGAAGGCCTTGAGGCTGGCCCTTCCGCTTCAGCGACTGGGGGAGCTTTTCCCTCTTTGGTAGCCGTAGGCCGAACTTGTCTTTGAGAGAGTGAGGTTTGAGATGTGTCCAAAGTCCGGGAAAACAGAAGAAGCCTTTCCAAAGAGTGCCCAGTTAAACCAATTAGAGAGGATCTTGAAAGCGGCCACCGACGGAATTGTTACACTGGACAAGGAGGGCAGGTATACCTACACCAATGACGCTGCGGAGAGAATCCTTGGCGTTCCCCGTGAAGTGATCCTCCAGCGAACCTTTGACCAGGCAGAATGGAAGCTGTCAACGGTAAAGGGCGATCCACTTCCTGATGAGGAGACCCCCTTCAAAAAGGTGTTGCAAGCAAAAAAGGGTGTCTATGGCCTGAAACTGGTCATCGAGCGGCCCGATGGTGAAAGGATCGTGACTTCCACCAATGCTGCGCCACTGTACGATGCCGCTGGGCATTTCGACGGGATTGTAGAGGTATTCACCGATGTCACCGAACAGCATGAACTCCAGGAACGAATTAACGCCCTCCATCATACCGTGGCCCACGACCTTCGTAGCCCGCTTACGGTTATTCAAGGGCATGCAGAAATGCTCAAGGACGCGTTTCGGGAAGGCAAGGTTGGGGGCACCATTTTGCAGAACGTAGCAGGGATCCTGGGTGGCGCCGAGAAAATGAACAGAATGATTGAAGATCTGGTGGATACCGCCCGCATAGAAGGCGGGCAGGTCTCTCTGGAGAAAGAACCCATCAATCTGGAAGCCTTTGTATGGTCTCTTCAGCAAAGCTCTCAAGAGATCGTTGACGTGAATCGACTGATAACTCAAATCCCCCAGAATCTGCCTTCGGTATCGGCAACCCCAGATCGCCTGGAGCGCATATTGCTGAATCTCCTCAGTAACGCCTTCAAATTCTCACCGCCCGAGAGCAAGGTTATTATCCAAGCTCGGAAGGCTGGCGGCGAAATCATTATCTCCGTCACCGACAAAGGAAAGGGGATTGCCCCTGAAGATTGTTCTCGCCTCTTCAAACGGTATTTTCAGGTCAAGGGTCCCCAAGCTTCCAGCGGGGTCGGTCTAGGTCTGTATATCTCCAGATTGCTGGTGGAAGCTCATGGCGGACGCATATGGGTTGAGAGCAAGTTGGGTGAGGGGAGCACCTTTCATTTCACTCTGCCGATCGCATGACAAGATATAGGCCGCTACGGGGGCCGTGTGTCGCTTTTGACGGTAGTCGTCCCCTCCCGAGACCGGGCTGATTGCACCTGGACGTTGAGCGCCTTTGCTGAAATTACATGGCAATTCCGACCCCGGCGTGGGGAATGACATGGTAAAAAACGGCAAAATAGTGACAGACACTTCCCGCCAGAACGAAAAGATGCCAGATGGCGTGATGAAAAAGGAGCCGCTTCCAGGCGTAAAAAATCAGCCCGAAACTGTAAAACATGCCGCCTGCCAGAAGCAGTTGGAGCCCCGTCCGGGGAATCAACTCGACCGCAGGTTTGATGGCAAAAATGAGCAGCCAGCCCATAAAGAGGTAGATCAGCGGTGCCAGAATCTTGAATCGATGGACGAAAAAAACCTTGAAAAAGATGCCCAGTACGGTCAGAACCCACACCGCGCCAAACAGCGTCCAGCCCCAGTTGCCGCGCAGATAAACCAGGGTAAACGGGGTGTACGTTCCTGCGATGAGGAGATATATTGTCGAGTGGTCTAGGATCTTGAAAACCTTTCCCCAGCTCTCATGAAATTTGAAAATATGATAAAGGGTAAACGCCGCGTAGGAGATGACGAGGCTCGATCCGTAGATGGTGCAACTTACGATATGCCAACCATTTCCGTTACGGACTGCTTGGTCGATCAAAACAACCAGTCCTGGCAGGCTCAGGAGGAAGCCGACGGCCGGAGTGAGAGTGTTGGCAATTTGGGTAGGTTTGTAATAGCGCTGGTCCATAGGGTGGTTTAAAGTTCTGGCACAGTGAATTATCCGGGCTTCCTTTTTTTTGATTTTATCAAAAAAAACTACCTGCGTTCAAGCTGCCCGCGTTGGAAATCTTTATCGATAAGATGGGCTACCAGCAGGCCAGTAAAAAGGGAGGGAGAGAAGGGGTTTGCCAAGCAAAACCCTTATTACAAGAATCAGAGAGAGGTGTGTTGATGCGCAAGCGGATTATCAAGCAAAGCTCGAAGGAATTATCACCCCCCGAACAGGGCTGGTTGGATCTGGAACCTCTCGCGGAGATCGAGATCTCTTCTGAAAATGCCACCCACCCGATCGAGTCAGCCATCATTCCCGGCACCGGGCCGGGCTGGCGGGCGATGCACCCCGGAGAGCAGACGGTCCGTCTGCTCTTTGCCGAACCGCTGAGGATCAGGCGAATCCACCTGAAATTCGAGGAAGAAAATCAGGCCCGTACGCAAGAGTTCGTGCTGCGCTGGTCAATGGATGGCCAGCAGACTTACCGGGAGATTGTGCGCCAGCAGTTTAGTTTCAGCCCGCCAAGCACGACCCATGAGGTAGAGGACTACAAGGTTGACCTCAACGGGGTGACGGCACTCGAATTGAGAATTGTTCCAGAGATCAGTGGGTCTGCTGTCTGCGCTTCGCTCAAGCAGCTTCAACTCGCATGAAGGTAGGAAACGCCCTGGTCGGAAGACAGTTTGGTCCTGAGCCTGGCCGGGCTGTTCATGGTGCGGATTGCTTACGGGGCCTGAGCAAAAAGTGCAGATCGATCTGCGGCAGCGACTCTAGCAGATACCACAGCGAAGCCCCCTTCCCCCCTGATAGCCACCGCCCTGACCGAATCTCCACGCTTCTGCAGGAAAACGAAACAGAACTTTTTCGAAACTATCACACCCAAGAAAAGGCAGGGGATTGGCGTCCCAAAACTCACCCTCTATAGAACACGAAAAGCCCTCAATCCACGGATCGAGGGCTTTTCTCATGATGCCCTGTATATTGGACAGCCCAGGGGGCAGGAGCGGTTTCCAGTGTGTTTAAATGCAGGGAGGTAGGGGTGGCGGTTAATCAGAAACCGACAGCTGCTGATTGCTCAGTGTGGCGACGGCAGCCACCACGGCTTTGGCAACGTGGGTCATGAAACGGAAGTCGAGGGTGGTGCTGGTGTCTGTCGCGGCGTGGTAATGGGGATTGCGCAACATGGCGGTATCGGTGAGCATCAGGGCGGGATAGCCCTGGTCCCAGAAGGAGGCGTGATCGCTGAATCGCACTTCCGGGATAAAATAATCCGCCAGCGGCGGGGCCTTGTAGCAGACGAGATCGAGTTCCGGAACCGACCCGCTGCTGCATCGGCGAAAAGCCTCCATCAGTCTTTTCGAACGGCGGTCGGCGACCACGGCGAGGAATTCCGCACGGGAGGGGACGGGAATGCGCACCAGCGGGGGAACAATCTGGCTCCCCTGTCGGGAATCGGTATAGCCGACGCATTCCAGGATCAGTACCGCCTCATATTGGATTCCTGCCTCCTTCGCCTCCTTCGCAAAATGTTCGCTGCCGACAAGGAACGGACCAAAAACGTCCTGGGGTTCCTCCAGGGTGAACGCGACGAACTGAATGGTCCGCAGCGGTGAAGTTCGGGCCAGAATCTCGGCCACCTCGAGCAGAACGGCCACGCCGCTGGCGTTGTCGTCGGCCCCCGGGCTCCCGCAGGGGCTATCGTAGTGGGCGCCGAGCAGGATGCCCGACTTTTTCGGGTCGGATCCCGGCACCGTTGCCAACAGATTGCGATACGTCCTGTCGCGTAAAGGGACAGGACGGCTCTCAACCTGAAGCCCCACTGCCTCAAAAGAACGGGTGAGCCATTGAGCCCTGTTCTCAACGGCCTCCGGATTGTCCCAGCCGTGGCGGACCCCCTCCAGTTCCCGGACCCGTCTTTCCAGCCGGGTTCGGCTTACCCTGGAGAGAAGGCTTGCGAGATCAGTTTGCATAATTCCCTCCCGGTGTCATGGCCTCTTCAATCAATATACGACCAAAATAGGCACATGCCAGAGCGGGTCATCGGCATCGGGCTTCCAAGTTGCCAAGTTTCATGGGTTACGCTCCCAGATGTCACGACTTGTGAATCAAAAACTGGACACAACAGACGCCGGGGAAACGCTAGGCCCTACTCGAAATGAATATTGACAAAACAAAAGCCTCCAGGTCTCGAATGACTTAGAGGCTTTCGCCATTTCCAGATTGGAATTTTCAACAGATGAAGTAAACCCTTGCAAAAAAACGGGGGATTCTTTTTTGAATCAATAGGAGATCGGTGTTGACCTCCATGTTGCCAAAACCAGAGCCAGACGACTCAGCGCACCAGCACTGTCCACAACACCCCGGCGCCGATGGCCGAGCCGATCACCCCGGCGACGTTGGGGGCCATGGCGTGCATGAGCAGAAAGTTGCCCGGATCCTCGCGTTGGCCGACGGTGTGCACCACCCGCGCCGAGTCGGGAACCGCCGAGACCCCGGCGGCGCCGACCAGCGGGTTGATCTTGTCCTTGAGAAACAGGTTCATGAACTTGGCAAAGAGGATTCCCCCCGCGGTGGCGATGCAGAACGAGAGGGCGCCCAATGCGAAGATCAGGATCGACTGGCGGGTCAGAAAGTGCCCGGCGCTGGTGCTGGCGCCGACCGAGAAGCCGAGCAGGATGGTGACGATGTCGATCATGGCATTGCGCGCCGTGTTGGCCAGCCGCTCGGTCACCATGCTTTCTTTTAAAATGTTGCCGAAAAAGAGCATGCCGATCAGCACCATCGAGCCCGGGGCGATCAGGGCGCAGATCAGAAAAGCGGCGATGGGGAAGATGATCCGCTCGCGCCTGCTGACCTGGCGCGGCGCCTTCATGCGAATCAGCCGCTCCTCGCGGGAGGTGAGCAGCTTCATGATCGGCGGCTGGATTACCGGCACCAGGGCCATGTAAGAATAGGCGGCGATGGCGATGGAGCCGAGCAGGTGCGGGGCCAGGCCGAGCAGGGTCAGAAAGATGCCGACCTGGGCCGCCGCCCCGAGCAGAATCAGCTTGGGGTTGGAGAGCATGGTGGAGAAGTCGGTCATCGCGCCGATGCCGAGAAAGATCAGCGGGGGAAAGACCCCCTGGCTGACCCCGGCGTAGATGTACTGCAGCACGCTCCCCTGGTCGTAGACGCTCAGGGCCATTCCATCGACCAGGGGGATGTTGCCGACCACCACGCCGAAACCGATGGGGACCAGCAGCAGCGGCTCGTAGTCCTTGACGATGGCCAGGGTGATAAAAACGATGCCGATGACGATCATCAGGGCGTTGCCCCAGGTCATAGAGGCGAAGCCGGTTCCGCTGAGGAACTGCGAAAAGATATCCATAATATTCGTCTCCGTCTATTGATCGCTCGCGCGGCGGCTCGCCTCCATCTTGAACAGGGGCTGTCCTGCCTGCACCTTGTCGCCGACCTTGACGTAGACCGTCATGATCGCCCCGGGAATCGGCGCACTGACGCTGCCGGTTCCGCCCGTCGCCGCCTGGGCCGGGGCAGTGACCGGTGCCGAGGAGGAGACCGAGCGCACCGGCCTCAGCACGGCGCCTTGGGGGACATTCTCGCTCACCCGGTCGATGGCGATGGTCATCGCCTTGCCGTTGACCTCCAACTCGGCGGAATCCGCCGAGAGTTCGAGAACCTTGACGGAGATGGCCTTGTCGTTAATGGTCAGATCGTAATTACGCATGGATGCTCCTTGGCGACAGGGTTCTCATTTTGCCCGCGGACGCCCAGATCGAAGCGGGGGCAGGACGCCTGGCGATGGTGATTTTCTGGCTCTCGCCGGTCAAGCGCTCCAGTTCCATATGGATGACCAGGCCGATGGCGGTGGCGACTTCCTCCGCGCTCGGCTCACCCGGCAGGGGCGTCTCGATCATCGCCTCCACGGCAGGGTCTTCTGCCCGAAGCCGCAAAGCGCGCAGCTTGTCGAACAGGGCCAGCATCCGCGGCAGCAGAAAGATGAAGAGGCTGATCAGCACCAGTCCGGAAAAGACGATGCTCATGCCGGTGATGCAGATCGCCAGGCCATTATTATCCAACACATTTTGCCAACTCATGTGAATCATGTGCGATGCTCCAAAGTTGTTAGAACCTCAAAGTCTGTTTCAAGGGAACGAGCCTCCAGCCCCCAGCCCCCAGCCCCCGCCCTTAAAGCGGTATATTCCCGTGCTTCTTGACCGGCAGGCTGTCCTGCTTGTTCTCCAGCATGGTCAGGGCCTTGATGATGCGGAAGCGGGTGCGGCTCGGCAGAATCACGTCGTCGACGTAGCCGCGCCGGGCGGCGACGTAGGGGTTGGCAAAGGTTTCGGCGTACTCCTGCTCTTTCTCGGCCAGGATCCGCTGCGCCTCCCCGGGATTCTGCTTCAGCTCTTTGGCAAAAAGGATCTCCGAAGCCCCCTTGGCCCCCATCACGGCGATCTCGGCCGAGGGCCAGGCGTAGTTGATATCCCCCTTGAGATGCTTGGAGCTCATCACGCAGTAGGCGCCGCCGTAGGCCTTGCGCACCGTGACCGTTACCTTGGGGACGGTCGCCTCGGCGTAGGCGTAGAGGAGCTTGGCGCCGTTGCGGATGATGCCGCCGTATTCCTGAACCGTGCCGGGGAGAAACCCGGGGACATCGACCAGGGTCACCAGGGGGATGTTGAAGGCGTCGCAGAAGCGCACGAAGCGGGCCCCCTTGACCGAGGCGTCGTTGTCCAGCACTCCGGCCAGGACCTGGGGCTGATTGGCCACCACCCCCACCGACATGCCGCCGTAGCGCGCGAAACCGACCACCAGGTTGGGGGCGAACTCGGGCTGAATCTCGGAAAAGCGCCCTTTGTCGACGGTGTTGAGGATGACCTCCTTGATGTCGTAGGGCTGGTTGGGGCTCTTCGGCAGGAGGGTATTGAGATATTCGATCTCCCGCTCCGGGGGATCGTCGCTCTCGAGCCGCGGTGGAGCTTCCATGTTGTTCTGCGGAATGTAGGAAAAGATCTCCCGCAGGGAGGCGATCGCCTCCTCCTCGGAATCGGCGGCCAGATGAGCCACCCCGCTCTTGCCGGTATGGACGGCGGCCCCTCCAAGGGTCTCCTCGTCGACCTCCTCGTGGGTCACCGCCTTGACCACCCTGGGTCCGGTGAGAAACATGTAGCTGTTGTTTCGAACCATGACGGTGAAATCGGTCAGCGCCGGCGAGTAGACCGCGCCGCCGGCGCAGGGCCCGAAAATGCCCGAGAGCTGGGGGACGACCCCGGAGGAGCGCACGTTGCGCAGGAAAATTTCGCTGTAGCCGGCCAGGCTCTCGATCCCCTCCTGGATGCGAGCCCCACCTGAATCGTTGAGGCCGATCACCGGGGCCCCGTTCTGCACCGCCATGTCCATGACCTTGCAGATCTTCTCGGCAAAGGTCTCGGAGAGCGAGCCCCCCAGCACGGTGAAATCCTGGGAGAAGACGTAGACCAGCCGGCCGTCGATGGTGCCGTAGCCGGTCACCACGCCGTCGCCGGGAAATTCGGATTGGTCCATGTCAAAGTGATGACAGCGGTGGGTCTTGAACATGTCGAACTCTTCGAAACTCCCCTCGTCGAGGAGCATCGCCAGACGCTCCCGCGCGGTGTTGCGCCCTTTTTTATGATGCTTTTTGACTTTATCGGCCCCGCCCCCCTGCAGCGCCTGCTGGCGCATCTGCAGCAGCCGGTTGATCTTCTCTTCCATGGTGCTTCCGCCTTTCGTAACGGGTTTCAGCCGTTGTAATAGATCTGGTAGAGGGTCTCATGCCCGAGGATGGCATCGACTCGGGACTGCAGTTCGATGCGCTGGTCGTTTTTCAGCCACTGGTTCCAGTTCTCCAGCGACTTCCAGGTGCTGATGACCAGGTGCTCTTCGGGATCGTCGTAATTGATCAGGGTCTCTCCGGAGATGTAGCCGACCTGGGCATTGGCGACAGCGCGCATTTTCAGCAGAAGGGGCCGGATCTCGGTCTCTTTTTCCTTGGGAACCCGCCTGACGATGATGATTTTGACGGCCATAGGCTGCACAACCTTTCATTAATATGGTATTTTTGACTTCTTTTCGCACAAGGCAGGCGAGTTGCAACGTTCATGCCTTATAAATCGAGGAGGACAGAATTTCGAGCCCGGGGAGCCCTTGCGCCCCTCCCCCATGGGTGTTATCGTTAAAGTGTGAGAGGGGGCTAATCGATGTCCGGCGAACATTCGGGGAGTCCGCATCCGACCCCCATAAAACCACAGGTGCAGGCAATTCCCGGAGAAAGAGAGGTTCCATGGGAAAGCCATCACCTTGAGAACAGCGTACACAGAGAGCATCCCGATCAGTTGGACCCTGGCGCGGCGAGTGGCGCATGAGTTCGCCCTCGTGGGTAAATCGATCGCCAGCGGGGCCTTCTGGACAACCAGGTAAATCGATCGCCAGCGGGGCCTTCTGGACAACCATGGCAATGCTCGCCTTGCTGGTAACCTGGCCGGCATTAATCTACATGGTCGTCCGTGTTCTGATCGGACCATAACAATCACCCCTAGACTGAGTACTCTCATCAGATGAAAAGCAGACGAAAAACCTGCCCTTAAACCAAGCCGGAGAGATTGATGCTGCGCCGGGATAAAACCCGGCCTTTTTAATGAACTGCGCCCCTGAAATAACGGGTCCCTCGCCAACATTGTCCGGTGCTGCATGTGAGAATTCCCGGGTTATCCGAAAAGACCGGGTTTTTACCTTGAATACGACCAATCATTAAAATATAATTCCGTTTTACCGTCTGCCTGTTTCGAAAGAACCCCGCCGATGCCAAGACCGCCCCGAAATCAAACTGCATCCACCTCGCCCGAGACGTGCGCCTGGGACCCGGGGCAGGTTCTCGAGCATATCGACGTCGGGGTGCTGGTTCTCGATACCGAGCAGGAAAAGGTCTGCTACTGCAACGGGGCGGCATCGCAGATATTGCGCGAGGCCAGGCTGCCGCGCGGGTTTCACGCCTTAAGTCGCTTCCTGGCTCCGCTGTTCGCCAAGGGTCCCGAAGAACCTTCGCAGCAGGCCGCCCACACCTTTCACTATCACAACCATATCCTTGAAATATCCCTGCAGAAGACCTCCCCGACACATCGCTGCCTCTTTCTGCGGGACAATACCACCAGGGCCCGCCTCGAATCGGTCGCTCAGGCGGTCAACACCATGGACAACATCGG
>CALZIC010000124.1 GCA_945787285.1 uncultured Desulfuromonadales bacterium | reverse complement strand
TCCTCGGCCGCCGGCCTCGAGGTCTATCGCCATTCTGCGGCTCACCTGATGGCCCATGCCGTCAAGGACCTTTTTGGCAAAGATGTACAGGTTACCATCGGCCCGGCGATCGAAAACGGCTTCTACTACGACTTTTACAGCCCCGGTCATTCCTTTGTTCCTGAAGATTTCGAGCGCATCGAAAAGAAGATGGCCGAGTTGGCCAAGGCCGACCTGGCCATTTCCCGCGAGGAAATGTCCCGTGATGACGCCATTGCCCTTTTCTCCGCCATGGGGGAGGACTACAAGGTCGAGTTGATCGAAGATCTGCCCAATGAAACGGTGTCGATCTACCGGCAGGGCGACTTCGTCGACCTTTGCCGCGGCCCCCATCTCCCTACCACCCGCATGATCAAAGCCTTCAAGCTGACCGGCGTGGCCGGCGCCTACTGGCGCGGCAGCGAAAAAAACGCCATGCTGCAGCGTATCTACGCCACGGCTTTTCCTGACAAGAAGGCGCTGAGGTCCTACCTGGCTAAGCTGGAGGAGGCTCGCAAGCGCGACCATCGCAAGCTCGGCAAAGAACTCGATCTCTTCTCATTCAGCGAAGAGGCGGGGGCCGGGCTGGTGATCTGGCACCCCAAGGGGGCGATGCTGCGCACTTTGCTTGAAGACTTCGAGCGCCGCGAGCATCTCAAGCGCGGTTACGACATCGTCGTCTCAAGACCGACCTCTGGAAAACTTCCGGGCATTACGAAAACTACCGGGAGAACATGTACTTTACCGAGATCGATGAGCAGAGCTACGGCGTCAAGCCGATGAACTGTCTCGCACACATGCTGATCTACAAGTCGAAGATGCGCTCCTACCGGGACCTGCCGCTGCGCTATTTCGAACTGGGTACCGTTCATCGTCACGAAAAATCGGGCGTTCTTCACGGTCTGCTGAGGGTGCGTGGTTTTACCCAGGACGATGCGCACATTCTGTGCACCCCGGAACAGCTCGACGGCGAAATCAAGGGGGTGCTCAAGTTCGTCCAGGATGTGATGGAGATCTTCGGCTTCGAGTACGAAATGGAAATCTCCACCCGCCCCGAAAAAGCGATCGGCAGTGACGAGGATTGGGAGCGTGCCACCAGTGCCCTGATGTCGGCCCTTAAGGACTCGGCACTGCCCTTCGAGATCAATGAGGGGGACGGCGCTTTTTACGGGCCAAAGATCGATATCAAGCTCAAGGATGCTCTTGACAGGAAATGGCAGTGTGCTACAATCCAGTGCGATTTCACCCTTCCGGAGCGGTTTGATCTCACCTATGTGGGCAGCGACGGCGAAAAACACCGGCCGGTCATGGTGCACCGGGTCATTCTTGGTGCCATCGAACGGTTTATAGGGGTGCTGATCGAGCACTTTGCCGGAAGCTTCCCGCTCTGGGTTTCACCGGTTCAGGCTGTGATTATCAACGTTACCGATAATCAGGCGGAATATGCCCAGAAAGTCTATCAGCAGCTCGTCGATTCCGGCGTGCGCGTGAAGATTGATCTGCGCAATGAAAAGCTGGGCTTCAAGATTCGCGAGGCCCAGATGGAAAAAATCCCGTACATGCTGGTCATCGGTGACCGGGAGATGGAAAACGGCCAGGTTGCACCGCGCAGCCGCACCGGCAAGACCATTGATCCGATGACCCCTGAGAACTTCATCCGGTTCGTTGAGGATGAAAGCAGGCAATACCATTAGGAGGTGGTACCATAGCTAAGCAAGAAACCAATATTAATCGCGCAATTCGCGCCAGGGAAGTACGAGTTGTCGACGACGAAGGCGGACAGCTTGGCATCATGTCCACCGACGCAGCGCTGCAAGCCGCGCAGGAACGTGGACTCGACCTGGTCGAAGTGTCGCCCAATGCAGCTCCGCCTGTCTGCCGTATTATGGATTACGGCAAGTACAAGTACGAGACTGCCAAGAGGGCGGCTGAGGCTAAAAAGAAGGCGGCACGTGTTGAGCTTAAAGAAGTCAAGATGCGTCCCAAGACCGAGGAACATGACTTTCAGTTCAAAGTCAAGCACGTTCGCCGGTTTCTCGACGAAGGGAACAAGGTCAAGGTGACCATCATGTTCCGTGGTCGCGAGGTGACGCATCCTGAATTCGGACGCCGTCTGCTGGAAAAGGTCTCTGTGGAAATTCAGGACATCGGCATGATCGAAACGACGCCGCGAATGATGGGCCGTTTCATGTCGATGGTTATCGCTCCGATCAAAAAATAATATACCGCTTGGCTGCGTTCTATCTTCAGGCGTCAATCCGTGTGGTTGACGCCTGAAAGGCGCTGACCAAAATACATAAAAGGAGAGGTGGGTCATGCCTAAGATGAAAACCAACCGCGGGGCTGCCAAACGCTTCCGGAAAACCGGAACCGGCAAAGTCCGTCGCAACAAGGCCTTTACCAGTCACATCCTGACCAAAAAGAGCACCAAGCGCAAGCGCGAGCTCCGTCAGGGCACCCTGGTCGACAAGGCCGACGCCAAGAACATCTGCAGACTGATTCCTTACCTGTAAGGATCACCTGTATCGGCTTAAGACCGCGAACTGAGGGGACACATGTCTCCCCCTTCAGATCCGGCAGCGGGTTAGCCCGCTTATTTACAACACTAGAAGGAGTACGACATGCCGAGAGTAAAAAGAGGATTCAAAGCGAGACGCAGAAGAAATAAAGTTCTGAAGCTTGCCAAAGGGTACCGGGGCGCGCGTAGCAAACTATTCCGTAGTGCTACCGAAGCCGTCGACCGTGCCCTTAACTATGCCTACCGTGACCGCCGTGTGAAGAAGCGGGACTTCCGGGCTCTGTGGATCGCCCGGATCAATGCCGCTTCCCGTGAAAACGGCCTCTCCTACAGCCGGTTGGTCTTCGGGCTGAAAAAAGCTGAGATCGGGCTTGATCGAAAGATACTGGCTCAGCTGGCGGTGACTGACCCCACAGGGTTCAGCGCAGTCGTTGACAAGGCTAAGGCTCAGCTTTAGGAAGATCGAAAAAAAGAGATGAGGCCTTCCTCATCTCTTTTTTTTTCAACGCTTAAACAACGATGGAAACCGACCGGTTTCCATCGTTTTATTATAATGCTGAATCGGTGGGTTCGGGCCAGGGCTTTTCCAGCACCGAAACAACTGATTCAGGATAATGAATCGGGATGGGTCATGAAGGATAAACTGCAAGAGATGTTAGCGGCCGCTCGCGTGGCCGTCACCGAAGTCGACAGCGAAAAGGGCCTCCAGGATGTCCGTGTGCGCTTCCTTGGGAAAAAAGGGGAGTTGACCGCCATTATGAAGGGGATGGGAGGTCTCTCGGCTGAAGAGCGTCCCGTCGTCGGTGCCATGGCCAACAAGGTTAAGGAAGAGCTCGAACAACTCTTCGAGCAGAGCAACGGCCAGATCAGGGAGAAGGTCATTGCCCTGCGGCTTCAGGAAGAAAAGATCGATATCACTCTTCCCGGTCGTTCCTCCTTTTCCGGAACCAAGCACCCGATTACCCTGGTGACCGAAGAGGTCGTTGAGATCTTCTCGGCCCTCGGCTTCGGGGTTGAAGAGGGGCCGGAGATCGAAAAAGATTTTTACAATTTCGAGGCTCTCAACATCCCCAAGGACCATCCGGCCAGGGACATGCAGGATACCTTCTATATCTCCGACGACGTGGTGTTGCGCACCCACACCTCCCCGGTTCAGATCCGCACCATGGTCAAGCAGCCCCCCCCGGTGAGGGTGATCGCCCCCGGTACCGTCTACCGCCGTGACTCCGATATTACCCACAGCCCCATGTTTCATCAGGTCGAAGGGTTCCTCGTCGACCGCAACATTACCTTCGGTGACCTGAAGGGGATTCTTACCACCTTTATTTCGCGGTTTTTCGGTGAGAAGGTCGGGGTCCGATTCCGCCCCTCATTTTTCCCTTTCACCGAGCCGAGTGCAGAGGTCGATATCCAGTGCGTCATCTGCGGAGGCAAGGGCTGCCGGGTCTGCAAGAATTCCGGATGGCTGGAGATTCTCGGCAGCGGCATGATCGATCCGGAAGTCTTCAAATCGGTCAACTACGACCCCGAGGAGTACAGCGGGTTCGCCTTCGGTATGGGGCTGGAGAGGATCGCCATGCTCAAGTACGGCGTCAATGACCTGCGTCTCTTCTTTGAAAACGATGTCCGCTTCCTTCAGCAGTTTTAAGTGCTGCCTGGTCTCGTTTGTCTACCGTGATATCGTTTTGCAGATAGAGGATCTGAATCAATGATTGTTACTTATAACTGGCTTAAAGATTACGTCGATTACAACCTTTCCCCCGACGAACTCTCCCACCGTCTGACCATGGCCGGCCTCGAGGTCGACTTCATGGAAAAGCTCGGAGAAGGACTCGATTCGGTTATCGTCGCCCGTCTCGTTTCGGTCGATTCCCACCCCGAAGCGGACAAGCTGACCCTCTGCCAGGTCGATACCGGCAGCGAAACGATCCAGGTCGTCTGCGGCGCGCGCAACCATAAAACCGGGGACCTGGTTGCCCTGGCCCAGGTCGGCTCGGTTCTTCCCGGCGATTTCAAAATCAAGAAATCGAAAATCCGCGGCCAGGTTTCCATGGGGATGCTCTGCTCGGAAACGGAACTCGGTCTGGCCGATGAAGCCGACGGCATCATCATTCTGCCCGAAGGGCTTCAGCCCGGCGTCCCGGTCTTTGACGCCCTCGGCCTCAAGGATGTCCGCTATGAGCTCGGCCTGACCCCGAACCGTCCCGACTGCCTCAGCGTGGTCGGCGTGGCCCGCGAGGTTTCGGCCATGGCCGGCAAGCCGCTGACCCTGCCGACACCGCAAATCACCGAGGGTGGGCCCGACATCAACACCCTGACCTCGGTCACCGTCGAGGAGCCCGGTCTCTGCCCGCGGTATGCCGCCCGGCTGATCCAGGGGGTCAAAATCGGACCTTCCCCCCCGTGGATGGTTCAGCGCCTCGAGTCGGTCGGCATGCGCTCGATCAACAATGTGGTCGACGTGACCAATTTCGTTCTTCTTGAGCTCGGCCATCCGTTACACGCTTTTGACTTCGAGCTGCTCGAGGAAAAACGCATCGTGGTCAAGCGCGCCGCCGACAACCAGAACTTCGTCACCCTCGATAGCGAAAACCGGCAGCTCAATTCCACCGACCTGACCATCGGCGATGGCCGGGGAGCGGTGGCTCTTGCCGGCATCATGGGTGGCGAGAACTCTGAAATCAAAGACGACACCACCGATGTCCTGCTTGAAAGCGCCTACTTCAATCCCCTTGCCGTAAGGCGCACCAGCAAGCGTCTCGGCATCCACACCGAATCGTCCCACCGCTTCGAGCGCGGCGCCGACTTCGACATGGTGCCCCTGGCCCTCGACCGGGCGGCGGCGCTGATTCAGGAATTGGCCGGCGGCGTTATTGCCAAAGGGCGTATCGACGTCTACCCCCAGAAAATCGAAAAGCCGACCATCTCTTTGAATGCCGCCAAGGCCAGTTCCGTGCTCGGCATGGAGATCGACGCCCTTGAAATCAAGGAGCTCCTTGCCTCCATCGGTTTTGACGTCGAGATCTCCTACGACCGCGACGACGCCCCCCTTTCGGTCACCATCCCCTCGTTCCGTCCCGACATCGAGAGGGACATCGACATTATCGAGGAGGTCGCGCGACTCAAAGGGTACGACAATATTCCCGTCACCATGCCGGCGAGCTTGATGATCTGCCACCGTCCCCCGCAGCACTGGAACGCTGTACGGAACCTTCGGGACTTTCTTGTCGGGAGCGGCTTTTCCGAGACTATCAGCTATTCCTTCGTTTCGGCCGGGCTGTGGGACAAGATTCAGCTTGCGGCAGACGACTCGCGTCGCCATACCGTGCAGGTTCTCAACCCCTTGACCGAAGAGCAGGCGGTCATGCGAACCACCCTGGTTCCGAGCCTGCTTGAAATCGCCTCGCGTAATATCGCCTACCGCAACAGCGATCTTCGGCTGTTCGAGGCTCGTCCGGTCTTTCATCCGATCGAAGGGCAGGAGCTCCCCGAAGAAAAGATGCGCCTGACCGCGGTTCTCTGTGGCAGTCGCGATCCGGAAGGCTGGGCGCAGGGCAACGGCGCCGTCGACTTCTACGACCTCAAGGGGGTGGCCGAAGGGATACTGTCCGCCTTCAACATCAGCGGCGTCAAATGGGACGCCGAACAGAGCGAGGCATTTCTGCATCCGGGCAAATCGTGCACCCTGCGCACCCGCAAGGCGGTGCTCGGAACCCTTGGCGAGGTTCATCCGCGGGTCCTTGAAAACTTCGAAATCGACTGCCCCGTTTATGTGCTCGACCTCGACCTCGGGACCCTTTTCGGGTTGGCCGTAGAGCATATGGGTTTCCATCCCCTCTCCAAGTTTCCGGACGTCTGCCGCGACAGCGCCTTCCTTATCGACGAAGGGGTGAGTGCCGGCGAACTTTTCGATGTGCTCAAAGGCATCAAGGTTAAAAATGTTGAGGATGTGGTGCTGTTCGACCTCTACCGTGGCAAGGGAGTGCCGGAGGGGAAAAAGAGCTTCGCCATACGGGTCCGTTATCGGTCATTGGAGAAAACACTGACCGATGAAGAGATTCAGTCGCTCCATGGCAAAATAACCCGGACCATTGAAAAAAAGCTCGGCGCAGAAATTCGTTAAAAAAAACGGGTTGATATGCCGAAAAGCATGTGCTATAAAATTTTGTAAATTCAAGGACCTGGGCCTTATTTGATATGGAGGATATATGACCAAAGCGGACCTTATTGAAAATGTTTATCTGAAAACCGGTTTTTCCAAGAAGGAATCCGCTGAAATTGTCGAAATGGTTTTCGATATTATGAAGGCGAATCTGGAAGATGGCGAAAAGATCAAAATCGCCGGTTTCGGCAATTTTGTCGTAAAGGAAAAGGCCACCCGCCGCGGACGCAATCCGCAGACGGGGGATGAAATCGAGATTTCATCCCGCAAGATTCTTACCTTCAAGCCGAGTCAGGTACTTAAAGCCGCTATCAACGACGAAGAATAGCGGACCGTCGCAACTGCGTGGAGCATATGGGCACCGAAATACCGGACAAACTGTATTTCAAAATTGGTGAAGTCGCGCAGTTGGCCGGCGTGAAACCCCATGTGCTGCGCTATTGGGAATCTGAATTCCCTTCGATTCGCCCTGCGAAAAGCAAAACCAAGCAACGTCTCTACAGACGAAGCGATATCGAGTTGATTCTTCAGCTCAAAGACCTGCTGTATGAGCGCGGCTTTACCATAGCAGGGGCTAAGAAATTACTGGCGTCAAAATCACAGGGCAGGGACGGGGCACCGTCTCTGCCCGATTCTGAGCGGGAACGTCAACTGCTGGTCGAAGTGAAACAGGAGTTGCTCGCCCTTCGCAAATCCCTCGAATCCCTCCCCTGAATTTCCGTCCAAACGGTATCCACTCACTTTCCCGAGGGTCCTTTTGCAGATACTTGTAACCAATGACGACGGAGTACTCTCTCCGGCCATTCATCTGCTTGCTGAAAAGCTCGCCTCTTTGGGACGGGTCACCATTGTTGCCCCGGACCGCGAGCGCAGCGCCGTCGGCCATGCCCTGACGCTGCATTCGCCCCTTCGGGCCGAGGAGATCCGCGACCGGGTCTACGCGGTCGACGGCACCCCGACCGACTGCGTGCACCTTGGGATTCACGGCCTGCTCGACATGAAGCCCGACCTGGTCGTTTCAGGGATCAACCGAGGAGCCAACCTGGGTGACGATATCACCTATTCCGGTACCGTCTCCGCAGCGATGGAGGCGACCCTGATGGGGGTTCCCGCCTTTGCCGTCTCCCTCAATACCAGTGATTTTCAACAAGGGGACATGGCCCAGGCGGCCGCTTTTGCCGGGCAGCTGGCGTCCGAGATTCTCGATCGGGGACTGCCCGCCGACACCTTTTTCAATGTCAACGTCCCCTCGGGAGACCTCAAAGGCGCCCGCTTACTGGATCGGCGGTGGCGAACTCGGGTTCCACGATCAGGAGGGGACCGACTTCAACGCCATTCACAACGGCTACATCTCCATCACCCCGCTGCATCTTGATTTGACCAATTACCGGTCTTTTGAAACTCTGTCTGCCTGGGATTTCGACGCCGCCTGGGCTGAAGCAAGTGGTAAAAAATCATGAATAACGACTATTCCATTGCCCGCAGGCGCATGGTCGAGAAGCAGGTTCAGGGCAAGGGGGTCAAAGACACGAAAGTCATCGAGGCGATGCTCAGGGTTCCCCGTCATCTCTTCGTTGAAGATGCCCTGCAGAGCCAGGCCTATAGTGATTTCTCGCTGCCGATCGGCGAGAAGCAGACCATTTCCCAGCCCCATACTGTCGGTCTGATGACCGAGGCCCTTGAGCTCAAAGGGGGGGAGAAAATCCTCGAAATCGGCACCGGGTCCGGTTACCAGGCGGCGGTTCTCGCCCAAATTGTGCACCGGGTCTATTCCGTCGAACGCATCATTTCACTGGCTCGCCGTGCACGCAAGGTTCTCGATGCCATTGGCTGCCGCAATGTTCATGTCAAGGTGACCGACGGCACCTTCGGGTGGGAGGACCAGGCCCCGTTCGACGGCATTATCGTCACCGCCGGTGGTCCCGCTGTGCCGGATAAATACCTTCAGCAGTTGGCGGTGGGCGGTCGCCTGATCGTCCCGGTCGGGCAGCGCGGCAGCCAGAGACTCAAGCGGATTACCCGCGTGGCTGAGAATAAATTCGACGAAGAAGACCTGGTCGACTGTCGTTTCGTGCCGCTGGTCGGTAAGCATGGCTGGCGAGAGGGAGACTACTGAGCATGTTTCTTATCCGCAGAATGTATGACTGGGTTCTGCATTGGGCCGAAACCCCTTACGGGGCCCCGGCCCTTTTTGCACTGGCCTTTGCCGAATCGTCCTTCTTTCCGATTCCCCCCGATGTGCTATTGCTCGCCCTGTGTATTTCGGTACCGACGCGCTCCTTCCGCTTTGCCCTGATTGCTTCGGTCGGTTCGGTTCTCGGCGGCATGGTCGGCTACGGTATCGGTTACGGACTATGGGAACTGGTATCGGTTTATTTCTTCAACTATGTCCCGGGGTTTACCGAAGAGAGTTTCGCGCGCGTTCAGCACCTGTTTGCCACCTACGACTTCTGGACCGTCTTTACCGCCGGCTTTACCCCCATTCCGTACAAGATCATCACCGTCGGCGCCGGTGTTTTCCATATCAACCTGGTGATCTTCTTTATCGCTTCGGCCACGAGTCGAAGTCTGCGATTCTTCCTCGTGGCCTGGCTCATTTATAAATACGGTCCGGCAATGAGAGAGTTCATCGAGAAGTACTTCAACCTGCTGACCGTTGTCTTCATGATCCTGCTGGTCGGCGGTTTTTTACTGGTTAAGTATGTACTTTAGCCCGGGGCCGAATTAACTCTCGGCCGGGCTGGCCGGTTGACGATCAGGGGGCGGTTCAGGTACGGTAGGATAAACCCTAACCGCATGGCTGTTCATTATGAATATTCGGTTGCTCTCCACTGTTGTGCTGGTTCTCTTTTTCTTCGGCTGCGCTCCGCCCAAGGGGATCTATCATGAAGTCAGGGCAGGGCAGACCCTCTATCGTATCGGCAAGACCTACCAGGTTGATGAAGCATACATCGCCCGCATCAACGGCATCTCCGATCCCTCCCGACTAAGGACCGGGCAGAAACTCTACATCCCGGGGGTCAGCACGCCACGGAAGGTCCCGGTCACAGCGGCACGCAAAGCGCCAGCGCCTCCCCGGGCCAAAAAGGCGGCGGCGACCAGGGCGCGGTCGACAGTTAAGGCTTCCCCGCCCAAAAAGAGGGCGCCGTCGGTTCGCCCGCCCCGCACCACCTCCAAGCCGCCCAAAGCTCAGAAGGGGCTCTTCATCTATCCGGTCGCCGGAAAGGTGGTCAAGAAGTTCGGTCAGAAATCGGGACAGATCAATCGCGGCATCGAAATTGCCGCCCCGCTTAACGCTCCAGTTGTCGCAGCGGCGCCCGGACGGATAATTTACAGCGGCAACGAAATCAGCGGCTACGGCAACCTGATCATTATCAAGCACGACAATTCGTATTACACCGTATACGGCTTCAGTAAAAAAAACTATGTGACATCAGGCTCCTATGTGGGTCGCGGAGATAAAATAGCCGCCTGCGGCACCCCTCCAAGTGGCGGCAAGCCGAGGCTTCATTTTGAAATCCGTCACGGTAAGGAAGCGGTAAACCCTATTTTTTACTTGCCTTAACGTATTGTATCTCTTAGACTTTGTGGAGTTCGAGTAACTGTTCCGCAAGGGAGGGCGTATCATAAATGGATGAGATGTTCGATTACGAAACCTGGAATATCGACGAGGACAAGGACGGCGCTGCGAAAATCACCGAATCGGACGACGTCGAGGACAAGGAAGAGGAGAAAGCCGCCAAGGAGCCTGATGATCATTCCGATGACGCGATAAAGCTCTATCTCAAAGAGATCCAGAAAACCAAGCTGCTCACCGCTGAAGAAGAGCGCGCCCTGGCCCTGCGTATATCGAAGGGGGACGAGGCGGCCCGTGACCGGATGATCGAGAGCAATCTGCGTCTGGTGGTCAAGATCGCCAAACGGTACATGAATCGCGGGCTGCCCTTTCTTGATCTTATCGAAGAAGGCAACATGGGACTGATCAAGGCGGTGGAGCGCTTCAAGCTGAGCAAGGAGTGCCGCTTTTCAACCTATGCAACCTGGTGGATCAGGCAGTCGATCGAGCGGGCGCTGGTCAACCAGAGCCGCACCATCCGCCTTCCCGTTCACGTTTCGGACGATATCAACAAGCTGATCAAAATCAGTCGCGAGCTGGTTCACAAGTATAACCGCGAGCCTCACGTCGCCGAAATTGCCGAGGCCATGGGGGTCGAGCCCCCTTATATTCGTCGCCTGATGGTGCTGGTAAAAAAGACCTATTCCATCGAGCACCCGATGGGCGAGAACAACGATTACAGCCTCATCGACACCATCGAAGACCCTTCGGCCATCAACCCCTCGACCCTGATCGAAGACCTCAACAAGTACGGATACGTTTCGAGTTGGCTCGAAAGCCTGAGTGAAAATGAGAGGGAGATCCTCACCTTGCGCTTCGGTCTCGACGACCGCGAACCGCAGACCCTTGACACCATTGGTCGCCAGTTCGGGGTGACCCGCGAGAGGATTCGCCAGATCGAGGCAAAAAGCCTTGAGAAGCTTCGCAAGCTGAAAGAGGAACACCAGGCGTCTGGAAAATCGTCGTTTGACGATCTATAAATAGTGAGCGCAGAGGAGCCCCCTAGTGGAAGAGCTTAAAAACGTCATCCGGGATATTCCCGATTTCCCCAAAAAAGGGATTATCTTTAAAGACATCACCACCCTGCTTGCCGATCCGAAAAGCTTTCACCGGATGATCGACCTGATCGCTCACCGGTACATCGGCCAGAAGATCGACCAGATCGTCGGGGTCGAAGCCCGCGGCTTTATCCTCGGCGCGGCCCTGGCCTACAAGCTCGGCACCGGCATCACCCTGGTGCGCAAGCCGGGCAAGCTGCCGTACAAAACGCGCCGGAAAACCTATGATCTCGAATACGGTACCGACAGCCTCGAAATCCATGAGGATGCTTTCAAGACCGGCGACCGGGTCATTATTGCTGATGACCTGCTGGCCACCGGTGGCACGGTTTCCGCCGTTCTCGATCTGGTCGAAGATCTCGGGGCCGAAGTGGTCGAATGTACCTTTATGGCAGAACTCGAATTTCTCGAGGGGCGCAAGCGCCTTCCTGAGGCGAAGGTTTTCAGTCTGTTGAAATTTTAGCGGAAAACATCGGCGCGGGGGGTTGCAATATCAAATCCTTTGCGCTATAAGTATCACCCCTTGGGCCCCGTAGCTCAGCTGGATAGAGCAGTCGCCTCCTAAGCGAAAGGCCGGACGTTCGAATCGTCTCGGGGCCGCCAGTAATAATAAGGACTTAGCATGATTGCTAAGTCCTTTTTTACTTGTTTTTTTCTGTGGGTTCCTCTGTGGATTCCTCTGTTCAGAATCAACTTTCGTCAATATGACAGTCTTTCCCTCCCTACTTTTTTCATTTTCTCTTGTCGCCATCCAAGTGGCAACTGCAGAATACAACCACCCAACAGCACCTGCTGAAAGTTTGACACGCTTCGGAAACGTCCCTGCCTTTTCCATCCTCCAGATTGTCGTATTTGACAAGCCGGTAATGCCCTTAATTTCTTTCGGTCGAATAATTCGCTCGAAGGGCTGGTGCAACGGACTCTCATTCATTTTGACCTCCTTGCAGGATAGATGGTCTCCTTCTTGACCCTCGCTTTTAAAAACTAAAGGGACGGGGCGGTTCCAGGGCAGGTTCTGTTTCAAGTGTTGCCCCCTTGCTTCTGGAGGTTGACCACTACAATCTGGGATTTCGTGAAATCCGATATCGCTATTATTGCCAAACGGCTCAAGCAGACCAAGGGGGGAGAGAGGGGGTATGTCTACATT
>CALZIC010000123.1 GCA_945787285.1 uncultured Desulfuromonadales bacterium | reverse complement strand
CTGCATGATCATCAGCTGCTTTTCGGTGTTGCCGCTGGAGATAGGAATGACCGAGGCGCCAAGGCGCTCGGCACCGTAATGCAGCCCGAAGGCCCCGGTAAAGAGGCCGTAGCCGAAGGCGATATGGACGATATCGTCCGCAGTGACCCCGGCGGCGGTCATGAAACGGGCCGCCAGTTCGGACCAGACCTGCAGATCGTTGCGGGAGTAGCCGACCACGGTCGGCTTGCCGGTGGTGCCGGAGGAAGAGTGGATGCGGACCACCTCGCGCATCGGCACCGCGAACATGCCGTAGGGGTAGTTCAGGCGCAGATCTTCCTTGACGGTGAAGGGAAGCTTGGCGACATCGTCCAGGGTGCGGATATCTTCGGGGACCAGCCCCAATTCCTTGAACTTGTTCTGGTAGCAGGGAACGTTGTCAAAAACCCGCCGAACGGTCTGTTGAAGCCGCTCGAGCTGAAGGGCCTCCAGCTGCGGACGGGGCATGCATTCATGCTCGGCATCCCAGATGCGCTCTTCGAAGCTCTCCATATCCTTAATCCCGATTCTAGAAATAGACATTTAAATATCCGTTTTCAGGCGCAAAACCAATGGGGCCCTACATGTTGTAGATCCGCTCCCCCTTAAGGACCGAAATACCGCCTGCGGTGAGAACCCGGATCGCCTCCTCGGGATTGTCGAAGCGGAAGATGATGACGGCGTTGCCGCCGCAGCGCTCGACAAAGGCGTACATGTATTCGACGTTGACTTGGCCGCGATCGAGAATCTCGAGGATGCTGGAGAGTCCGCCAGGACAATCGGGCACTTCGGCAGCAACGACATCGGTTTTACTGACGGTGAACCCATTTTCCTTCAGTACCTGCTTGGCCAGATCGGTCTTGTTGACAATCAGGCGCAGGATGCCGAAATCGGACGTGTCGGCCAGGGAAAGGGCGCGGATATTGACTCCTGCCTCGCCAAGGGTGCGGGTCACTTCAGCCAACCGGCCCGACTTGTTTTCAATAAAAATGGAAATCTGCTCGACCTTCATGGTACCCCCTGGGCTATCCGCTGCGAGTTAGGCTTCCTTGCGCTTGTCGATGACGCGCTGGGCCTTCCCTTCACTGCGGGCAATGGTTTTGGGTTCGACAAGACGAACTTTACAGGTGACGCCGAGGAGCTCTTTGATCTCTTTAAGGATTCTGCCGGAGAGCTCCTGCAGCACCTTGACCTCATCAGAAAAAGTCTGTTCGTTGACCTCGACCTGCACCTCGAGAGTGTCGAGGTTTTCTTCGCGGTCGACAATGAGCTGGTAATGCGGCTCGACCCCTTCGATATTGATCAGCACACTCTCGATCTGCGACGGAAAGACGTTGACGCCGCGGATGATCAGCATGTCGTCGCTGCGTCCGCTCATGCGCTCGAGGCGCACATGGGTGCGGCCGCAGATGCACGGCTCGGGGATCAGCCGGGTAATATCCCGGGTCCGATAGCGGATCATCGGGATACCTTCCTTGGTGATGGTGG
Source organism: uncultured Desulfuromonadales bacterium (assembly GCA_945787285.1). Taxonomy (GTDB): domain Bacteria; phylum Desulfobacterota; class Desulfuromonadia; order Desulfuromonadales; family Trichloromonadaceae; genus CALZIC01. Next base: position 5,944 of record CALZIC010000123.1, on the reverse strand, counting down.
TGATAACGAGTTCACCCTTCTCACCCATCGGCAAAACCTCCCCGGTGGCCGGGTCGATGATTTCCGGGATGAAGTGATCCTCCCAGATATGCAGCCCCTTCTGCGCCTCGATACATTCGATGGCCACCCCGGGGCCGAGGATTTCGGAGAGCCCGTAGATGTCGATCGCCTTGAGATTGAGTTTTTCCTCGATCTCGCCGCGAATCTCCTCACTCCAGGGTTCAGCGCCGAAAATACCGACCTTGAGCTTGAGCGATTTGAAATCGATCCCCTCTTCGGCGGCCACTTCGGCCAGGTAGAGGCTGTACGAGGGGGTGCAGGTCAGCACGGTCGAGCCGAAGTCCTGCATGATCATCAGCTGCTTCTTGGTATTGCCCCCGGATATGGGGATGACCGAGGCGCCGAGTTTTTCGGCGCCGTAGTGTGCGCCAAGCCCGCCGGTGAAAAGTCCGTAGCCGTAGGCATTGTGAATGACGTCACCCTGGTGGGCTCCGGCGGCCATGAACGAGCGGGCCATCAGGTCAGACCAGGTATCGATGTCCCGCCGGGTATAACCGACCACCGTCGGCTTGCCGGTGGTACCGGAGGAGGCATGGATACGCACAATCTGCTCAAGAGGAACGGCGAACAGCCCGTAGGGGTAGTTGTCGCGCATATCCTGCTTGAGGGTAAAAGGAAGCCGCCGCAGATCATCGAGAGACTTGATCTGGTCAGGGGTGACTCCGGCTTTTTTGAAGCTCTCCCGATAAAAGGGGACGGTCGCATAGACCCGCTCCACCGCCCGCTGCAGCCGTTTGAGCTGCAGGGACTCGATCACTTCACGCGGCAGGGTTTCGAATTCGTCATTCCAGAGCATGTTCGCCCCCTATGCGCCTCGCCCGAGGGCGAAGGCCTTGAGGTTCGCATCGAGGAAACGCTCCGGCACCATGTTTCGCAGGGCCTGCTGCCAGGCCTCTTCAGGGATGTCAAGCTCGCAGGACAGGGCGCCCAGCAGGGCGATGTTGACCGTGCGCAGGTTTCCGGCCTGCTCGGCCAGCGCCATGCCGTTGACGACCCTTGAGTCGGCGACGGCGGCGCGCAGCTTCTCGGGGATGTCGGCCGGATACTCGGCCTGCCCCATAGCCACCGGGGCCGGGATGATCTTCAGGTCGTTGACGACCACCTTGCCCCCCTTCTTCAGCCAGGGCAGGTAGCGGTAGCTCTCGAGCAGCTCGAAGCCGAAGAGGATGTCGGCGCCCCCCTCGGGAATGATCGCCGAGAAGACCTTGGGGCCGAAGCGCACGTGGGAGACGACGCTGCCGCCGCGCTGGGACATGCCGTGGATTTCGCTCTTCTTCACGTCGTGGCCGGCAATCATCAGCGCCTCGGAGAGGACCTCGCTGGCGAGAAGGGTGCCCTGACCGCCGACCCCGGCGAGGAGGATGTTGGTAACCTTGCTATCCATTATTTTTCACTCCCGAACGCATCGAATTTGCAGACGTGCTGGCAGAAACCGCAGCCGACGCACAGTAACTGGTTGACGACCGCCTTGCCCTTCTCCCCCGCCTTCGAGTCCCACTCGATGGCCGGGCAGCCGAGCTTGAGGCAGGCCTTGCAGGAAACGCACTTGTCCGCCTCGATAAAGAGGGGCGCCTTGCGCTCGGCGGCGCCGCGCCGATCGAGCATGCAGGTGCGCCCGGCGATCACCACCGAGGGCTCGGGGCGCGCCATGGCGGCCTGGAGGGCTTCGCGGGTTGCATCCATGTCGTAGGAGTCGATGCTCTGGATGTCCTTGACCCCGAGGGCGCGGCAGATACCGGCGATGTCGACCGCATGGGTAGGGTCGCCGGCGAGGGTGAAGCCGGTGGCGGGGTTGTCCTGGCGTCCGGTCATGCCGGTGGCTCGGTTATCGAGGATCACCACGGTCACCGGGGCCTGGTTGTAGACCATGTCCATCAGGCTGTTGATGCCGGTGTGGAGGAATGTCGAGTCGCCCATGACGCCGACCACCTTCTGCTGCTCCGCGGGCTCGAGGACCTTGCTCAAGCCGGTGGCGTTGCTGATGCCGGCGCCCATGCAGACGCAGGAGTCCATAGCCCCCAGCGGCGGCAGGGCGGCAAGGGTGTAGCAGCCGATGTCGCCGGTGACATAAGCGCCGAGGCGCTTGAGCTCATAGAAGACGCTGCGGTGCGAACAGCCGGGGCACATGTTCGGCGGCCGGCCGGGAAGATCGGCCTCCACCTCGTAGGCGGCGGGAATCTCCAGCCCATCCAGGGCGGCCTTGACCCGCCCGGGGGTCAGCTCACCGCAGATCGGGAAGATCTCCTTGCCGATGACCTCGATGCCCATCGCCTTGATCTGCTCTTCGAGGAAGGGGTCGAGCTCCTCGAGGACGTAGAGGGTCTTGCAGCGTTCGGCAAAGGAGCGGATCAGGTCCTTCGGCAGGGGGTAGACCATGCCCAGCTTGAGGATATGGGCGTCTGGGAAGGCCTCCCTGGCGTACTGGTAGGCGCTGCCCGAAGTGATGACCCCCACCTCCCCTGCCCCGTCTTCGACGCGGTTGAAGGGCTGGCTGCAGGACCACTTCTCGAGATCGAGGATGCGCTGCTCGACGACCGGGTGCCGCTTGCGGGCGTGCCCCGGAAGCATGACGAACTTGGTCGGGTTGCGCTCCAGCGACGGTGCGGGCAAGTCGGAGACCGGCTGGTGCAGCTCGACGATCGACTTGCCGTGGGAGATGCGGGTGTTGCTGCGCAGCAGAACCGGGGTGTCGAACTGCTCGCTGACCTCGAAGGCAAGGCGGGTAAAGGCCCTGGCCTCCTCGCTGTCGGCGGGCTCGAACATCGGCATCTTGGCGAACTTGGCGTAGTTGCGGCTGTCCTGCTCGTTCTGCGAGGAGTGCATCTCCGGGTCGTCGGCGACGACGCAGACCAGGCCGCCTCGAACCCCGATGTAGGATAGGGTGAAGAGCGGGTCGGCGGCGACGTTGAGGCCGACGTGCTTCATCGTCGCCAGGGCACGGCCGCCGCCGAAGCAGGCGCCGATGGCGACCTCGAGGGCGACCTTTTCGTTGGGCGCCCAGGAGGCGTCAATTTCCTTGTACTGGGTGATGTTCTCAAGAATCTCGGTACTCGGGGTCCCCGGGTAAGCCGAGGCCACACGCACCCCGGCCTCGTGGGCACCGCGGGCGATGGCTTCATTGCCGGACAAGATCGCTTTTTTCATACAACTCCTCGGTGAATCATATTTTCGCAGATATCTGCCTGGAACAGTTCATTAATTTAAGCGTCCAGAATATAGTCAAATCGACCGGGATTGTCAAACAATTGGGAGGGACAACTTTTATTTCGCGGGGTCCGCAAGGGAAATGAGCGCCCCCTCGAGGAGACCGAAGTCGCTGACGCTCAAGCGATCGCGGCCGAAACGCTGCAATATGCAAAGGACGATCTGCAGACCCGGGACAATCAGATCACCGCGCCCTTTTTCCAAGCCAGGCACTTCTTCGCGCTCCTCCACCGACATCGGCAGAAGAGCGGCAAGCATCTCCTTCAGGCGATGGCCCTCCAGGATATGATTATTGATCCGCCGCCAGTCATAATCGGCCATTTCAAGATCCATGGCCGCCAGAGTCGTCACCGTGCCTGCAGTCCCGACCAAGGGGCAGGGTTCGTCAGACCCCTCCCCCAAGATACAGTCTGAAGCCTTCAGGTCGCCTTCCAGTTGATCGAGGATCATTTGAATCTGCGTGTTTTGAGCCGCAATATTCGCAAAATTCTCACACAAGGAGACGACGCCGAGGGGATAACTGCGACTGAATGAAATAACTCCCTCATCCCAGAGAACAAACTCGGTACTCCCGCCGCCGATATCAAAAATCAGGCAGCGCCCGGGCGGCGGAGCAAGAGCCTCCAGCACACCTCGAGCACTCAGTCGAGCTTCCTCTTCACCGGAGATAATTTCGAGAGAGAGACCTGTTTCCGCCCTGACCCTGTCGGCAAACGCCTGACCGTTGCAGGACATGCGCAGGGCCTGGGTCCCCACCGCCCGAACGGCCGTTATCCGGGAATTCCGGATGATGTCGCCCATCCGCACCAAAGCAAAGAGGGTCCGCTCCATCGACTCCGGAGCAAGACCCTCTTTTTCAGACCAGTTCCCGCCGAGGCGGGTGATCATCCGTTCATGACGTACAGGGACAAGCTGTCCCTGTACGATGTTACCGAGTAAAAGCCGGACCGTATTGGTGCCAAGATCGACAGCGGCCAGCAACTATTTGTCTCCGACGACCGCCTGGGCGACATTGAAAGTATGGTCGCCGATTTTTTCGAAATTGTGCAGCATGTCGATATAGATAAGGCCGGGGAGAACCCCGCACTCCCCGGTGTTGAGGCGGGCAATGTGGTTATTTCTCAGAGACTCCTCGAGGTAGTCGACCGTATCTTCCATATGGCGGGCTTTCTCGAGAATCGTCACGTCACCGCGTTCCATACCGGAGAGGACAAACTGCAGAAACTCCCGGGTCTTGTCGCCGATCTCCCTGAGTTCCTCGTCTCCCGACTCGGAGAAAGAAATCTTCTGGTTGGCTTTGCGCTGGCCAAGACGCCAGAGGTTTTCACAATGGTCGCCTACCCTCTCCAGGTCATTGACCATGTTCATCAGAGAACCGATGATTTTAGAGGTTTCCTGGGAAATCGATTTCTGCGACAGTGCGACGAGGAAGTCGAGAATTTCCCGCTGCAGCAGATCGACGGTATCTTCTTTTTTCTCCAGGGCGTCTATGCGCTTTTCGTTGCCGTCTCGAAGATAGGAGAGGGTCTCTTCGACCATTTCGTGGGCAATCTGCGCCATCCGCTTGGTTTCGGAGCGTGCCTGGCCGACAGCAATCGGAGGGGTGTTGAGAACGCGATTGTCGATGAATTTGAGGTGGAATTCCTGGTCCTCTTCACGACCACGGATGATCATGGTGGTGAGCTTGGCCAGGATGCCAACCAGGGGCAGAAAGACCAGGGTATTGACGATATTGAAAAAGGTATGAGTGTTGGCGATATGCCGCGCGATGTAAGGCTTGTCCCCGACAGATACCCCAAAAGCTTCAGCCTGCTGCTGGCTCTGCGCAACAAGATCGGCATTTCCGGGGGTGATATTGTCGACAAAGCCCATGAAAACCGGCAGCAGCAACAACATATAAGCGGTGCCAATAAAATTGAACAGAAAGTGGGCGAAGGCGGTTCGCCTGGCCGTGAGGTTGGTACCGATAGCCGCCAGGTTGGCGGTGATGGTGGTGCCGATATTCTCCCCCATGATCAGGGCGACGGCTGCCGGAAAGGAAAGAAGCCCGCTGGTGGCCAATGCGATAGTGATACCGATGGTCGCGCTACTGCTCTGCACAACGACAGTGAGTATCGCACCGATCGCCACGCCAAGCAGAGGATTTTCGCCAACCAGGTAAAAGATATCGCGAAATTCGGTGCTGGCCTTGACCGGATCAAAGGCATGCTTCATGGTCGACAGACCATAGAAAAGAATACCGAAGCCGAGCACGATCTCCCCAAAATAGGTCCACTTCTTGCCCCGGGCGAAAAGCTTAAGACCGGCACCGATGCCGATTGCAGGCAGAGCGTACTTGGTGATCTTGAACGCGATCAACTGGGCGGTAATGGTGGTGCCGATATTGGCCCCTAGAACCACCCCGATCGACTGCACCAGGGACATCAGACCGGCATTGACGAAACCGACGACCATGACGGTAGTAGCGCTGGAGGATTGAATGATAGCGGTAACGGCGAGGCCAACCAGCATGCCGATAAAGCGGTTGTTGGTGAGGGCGGCCAGAATTTTGCGCATCCGATCGCCAGCAATCTTCTGCAACCCCTCGGACATGATCTTCATACCGAAGAGGAAGAGACCAAGCCCCCCGACCAGACCGAAAATCACCTTCTCATTCAACAAAACGTCTAACATCAAAATC
>CALZIC010000122.1 GCA_945787285.1 uncultured Desulfuromonadales bacterium | reverse complement strand
AGGTCGCTGGAGGGGAAGGAGACAAAACCTCTCGAATAGCTACTGACGCTAGCCAACGAATTTTATGGATGGATTCTTCTGTATTCTATAAATCAGCAGGAGATCAGGATCTGATTGTGGGCAGGAATTATAGGGCACGATTAGCCGCACAGCCCACTAGTTATCGCGCCCCCCCATTTCCATCCTAATTATTTTAGATGCCCTTTAATAAAGTTCCTTGCAAAAGCAAACAACCCTAGAAGACCCGTGTTGGTTTCTTCTTTCCAATTAATTATCACAGAATAAACATGGAAGTTATCGCCACCATTGCCCCTCACAATACGTATTGTGTTGTTGCCTGCTCTAAGGACATTAAGACCAATGGGTGTTGTCCATGAACCAATTGAAATTTCCGGCTGGTTTGGCAGGTCGGGATCACCAGGCAACTCTGTACCATTTATTTGAATAGTATGGGCTGCACGGTTAACGTCGAACGTTTGTATGGTTAAATAACCTTGCCCAACGGGTTCTTGTTCTATGTTGAAGTTGTGTAGGGTCGTTTGATTGCCAACGAATACGGTTTGAAATGCGGGCAAGTCTCCCTCATTATCTCCTAAATGTTCGTTAAAATTAATTATTTCGAAATTTGCTCTTAGTGCCATAATGCTACCCCCGTTAAGATTAAGTATTTTATCTGCAAGAATATCCGGTCAGGCTTGATTTTTTAAACATTTGAGTAAATTTGAAAGTTTAAAAATCAAGCCTGACCCAATTGCATACTATTTTTATTCCCCCAGAAATCGTGTTTTGCCCCCTGTTATTGGAACTAAGCAGGAACCTACAAACTAAAAAGATGCAAGACCTTAATCAGCAACGGCTCAACGAAATCGGTGATTAGGGTCAACCAGGTCGTTCATTTAGTGCTTAGATGTCAAGGAGACACAACGAAGACCGCGGCTAAAAGGGCCTGAATTATAGGACACGATTAGCCGCACAGTGCACTAGGCGTTTTTTGCCGTCTGGTTGAATGACGCGTTATGTCGCATCGCTATCTCCCTCTTCGGCTTCAACCTTCTACTGCTTGCCCAGAACCACAAATAAGGCCAAGGGGTCGGAGTATTAAAAATCGTCAAGTGAACGCACCAGTCTTTTCTTTGAACCTCGACACTTTCTCCCATTATCGATTTCATTTGGGTGACACATCGTTCTACTGTGTCAGGAACAAAAGTATAAGGTTTAGCTCGATCCTGTATTAGTTATTAGTTTCAATGATTATATTCACTTTATTGGTTTCCCGTGGATCTCTACAACGGCCGTGGAGATAACGACCGTTGCCGGAGAAAGGCCCGGTGATGCCTATATTAATAAAGTCGCCGACAATAAACTGATCAATCACACCTGTGGTGATGGATACGTCCATTAGCTGCTTGCCACCGGACTCTTTATAGCCCCAATCATAGTCGTCATAATCGAATCCCTTGTTACCACGGTGCCCTTTGTTGTCCACCCACCACATTAAATACAGATTGACGGGAACATTTTCCTGCATAAAGAAGATGTCGTTGTAATTATAATGCTTTGATAATTCGCCGGTTTGATCGGCCAGACATTTTTCAAAGTTATCAATGCATTCAACAACAGAGTCCTGTGCCAATAACCAGCCGTTTTGGGCAAATCCTGAGGCGTAGCCTACTCTTGGTTCGTTGACGCTGGGTTTATAACGCGACGGTCTTTTTACTCGAATGCCATATCCGTCCGGCAATTTTTCTCGAATCTCTTTGGGTAAGCGGCCAGCTGCGTTGAGAGGGACAAAGATCGGTTCACCTGAACGCGCATCTATTAACTCCAGCGGGCCGGCGTAAGCAAAACTGACAAAAGAGTTAATGGACTCTCTGCAGGCCGGTACTTGCGGTGCGCCAACGATGGGTACTTCAGCGTATGCGGGGTCGTAACGATAGATCGCCCAATCCACATCGCTGGGACCGGTCAGTGTGCTAAACATCACACCGCTGGTGCGGGGTCGTGGTGAGCCCGGTAATAAGGCACAGTGATAATTGCCATCCGGCTCGGGTGAGGCCGCGGGATCATCCGGTTGGCCAAAATCCACACACTGGCCGGGGAGGCGGATGACTTCACCCGGGCGGGTAGGATCGGCGATTTGGCGTGGACATTGAAATGGGTCGGGGTTAGTGGACGAGCATGGGATATAACCTTCCTCCAACGGTTGGCCTAGTGTGCTTGGGTCTGGTGCTGGGGTTCGGGTTGATTCGATAATGTCGACCGGGAATTCAAAGCTCCAGTCATCTTGAGAGGTAAAGGCGCAGAAAAAGTTGGGTGGGATGTTGTCGGGACCCAGGTAGATATTAGCCGATCCTGCATTGATATCGGTAGGACCGAAGGCATTGATATCGCATTCGCCCCTTACCGGCCAGGCGAAACCCTCTTCGGTAAAATGATTGTCGTTTCTCACACGCTCGCCTTCATATGAGGGCAGGTGAGCATAGCTTGCATGGCTTATGGCAACGACAGTGACCAGTGTTAAAAAAAACCAGGTATATTTTTTCATAAGGAAATTAACGACTTACCTCCACTGTGAAAAAGGTTTTTGGAAGTAACCGCTGATAATCGGGTTCGGAGTACAGTTTTCGCGACTATTGGCTATAATTGCGATCTGGCCCCAACTTCTGTAAATCACCCAATTGACTGCTTGTAGGAGCCCCGTTGCTGCTGTCAATCAAACGCGCAATCTTCCAAGAATCGTCATGCTGGCACCTATGGGTGAGCACGCATTTCCTTTCGCGCTCAATCGGCTCGCCACGCGCTTATGGCTTCGCCGTCAACGTGTAGGCAATCCATCATTTAGGAAAGGGGGGTTAGGGGGTATTTGGTTGCCAGTGAAAATTTCAAACCGGACACTACTGCAAAAAACTAGTAAAGAATCCACAACCAAAGGATGTGGCTTTGAAGTTCGACCCCCATAGGGGGTCCTAAAATCAAAAGCCACCTATTCCGATTCTGTTGAGGTAACTTGAAAACATTTCGTCCTAAGGCCATAACCATCTGGCTCCGCCATAGCCACTGAACGTCACAACGCCCATAGAACTTGGATTTAGCTTCGCATTAAATGTTTTTAGACTGTATCCGTTTTTTGCTGCCTGTCAAGAGTCAAGGGATCTCCACGTTGACACAATGCCTTGTAATAACTCATTTTTTTCAGCCGAACAACACCCCAATTGTGTACTTAAATAGAAACGGGATAACTTCCCATGCTTATTATCCCAAAAGACGTTCTCGCCAATTACCAGGCTGTTCTCGCTAAACGAGCAGTGCCGTAGGCCTGCGGGCCTTAAAGCATATTGAAGGCGGAAGCTACTTTTTTCTTATAAGGTGTTTCAGATTGTATTAGCAGGTCGAAATGGGGCGTGATGGCCAGATTCCCACATACCCTGCAAAGCTAGAATGGCCCACCCCAAATTTGAGGTGGGCCATTTTCAATGTAGTTGAGGATACTCGGCCTTCCCCCCCTCACAGTTTCGCCGCCTGCAGATGCATCCAGTCGAAGTTCCTTGTGCGTCCGAGACTGGTCCAGCCTTCTTCTTCCCAAAAACGCCACCAGGCGTCGTACTCAGGCTGGGCGAAGGCGGCCCGGTCGCGACCCCAGTTGAACTGGTTGCGATCCGGATCGTAGTCGATGGCGATGCCCCAGGAGAGTGCATCGACCATCGGGTTCCGCCGCGCATCCTGCGCTTGTTGTAGCATCCGCCCCAGCGGTCGAGGCGCAGTTCCCTGATCCGGTCCATGCCGTAGTGATCCAGCACCCCCTGCAGCACACGCTTTGCACTGTCGTGAACCTTGGCATGGCAGTAGAAGGAGGAAACGTTCTTTCTCAGGTTCCAAGACAGTCGATGGGGATAAGGAAGCTCGAGCTTCACCAGGTTGGTGCCCATATGCCCGTAAAACCCGATGAGGGAGACTTCGTCCTGCCTCGGCCAGCCGTTGGGATTGACATCGAGCGGGGTTTCGTCGCGCCAGGGAGGTGGGAGCACTTCGTTTTCCAGCAAATACGCCAGGGTGTCGAAGGCATACTCGGTCTGAGGCCCCCAATATCCATCGATTGCGCCGACGTCGATGCCCCGGTCCCTGCACAGCAGCTGAAGATAGGCGACGGTCTTGCGGTGACCCGACCAAAGCGGCCAGTCGTCCGGCAGATCCGCCAGCCGCCCCTGCAGCGCCTGGCCTACCGCCCCATAGGTCTTGCTGCCTGTTTTTCCGTCGATTTGCCCAGGATTGAACCCTTCGGCGACCAGTGCCCTCTGTACGACCCTTACGGCTGCTGCTTTCATGGGTTTCTCCTTCAATCGGCATAAAGCTTCAGGGAATTTCGAAACTGCAGATACTTCTCCAGGTAGCGCTGCCGCGCCTCTTCGTTGCGGTATTTGAGGCCCACCACGGTGATCACCGAACCCTGCTGGGCAATGGATTCGATGTAGGAGCGGCGGTAGCTGCCGTCTGCGGCCTCGATGGTGAACCAGCGCAGGTCACGATCCGCTTTTTGCAGGTGCTGCTCGGCGACCAGTCGCTCGCGCTGCGGGTCCAGGTCGATGTCAGCGGCCTGCCCTCCCCACTGGGGGGCAAAAACGTAGAAGGCGACCGCGCCGTCCGGCGAAGTGAACACCGCGCTGTCATACCCTTCGGCCGTGGTGCTGGCAAGCGACGGCTTGGCGGCAAAATCGGCCGGGTAAGCGACTTCGAACCAGGCCCCGTGAAAAATGCGCACGCCCATGGGGCTGCCCGTCTTCTTTTCCGCCCGCCCCGCCGCATTGAGACTTCCGACCAGCAGAAGGGTCACCCAAATGGCAACCAGGGCCAAAACGGGTTTCAGCCGGACCATCCACTCCATAGCACCTCTCCCCGTTGTGTTTTCATTCATGACCCTGCCCCTTCACGACATATAAGCATAATCAATCATATCTGCATCTTCACAGACAACAAGCCGCACCCGGCCCCATCGATTTGCCCAAAACGCGAAAAGGCCTCCCCGGAAAGGGAGGCCTTTTGCATGTACGGTTCTAAAAACGGTAAGGCTGTCTAAGCGACCCGCACCACCTCGACAAGGTAGCCGTCGGGATCAGCGACGAAGTAGAACTTGGGCGGTCCGCCGGCCAGCCCCTTGAGGGGCTTGGGATCGAGCCCCATCTCCTGGTGGCGCTTGTGGGAACCCTCCAGGTCGGCGACGCCGACGGCGAGGTGGGAGTAGCCGTTGCCGAGAACGTAGGGCTCCTGCTGGTCGTAGTTGTAGGTCAACTCCAGCTCGAAGTCGCCGCCGGGGGCCTTGAGGTAGCTGAGGGAGAACTTGTACTCGGGGTGATCGATGCGCCGGGAGATTTTGAAGCCGAAGCCCTCCTGGTAGAATTTTTCCGATTTTTCCAGGTCCATGACCCGGATGCAGGTGTGAATCATCTGGTATTTCATGGTCGTCGTCTCCTTTGGTTCAGGTTGACAGTTCATTTAAACCATGCAAAGCCCTAAACAGTTAAATTTATTCAAATGGGCATAAAAATGCAGAACCGTCGGGTCTCGCCCCGACAGGCGACCTACTTTTTGAATGCTGCCAAAAAGTAGGCAAAAATCAGCTTCCCCTGCGGGGGGCACTTCTGTTGCGGGCATTTCGAGTTCTTAACGAATGCTCCGCCTGAAAACGAGGGCTGTGCTTCGTGGTCAGGAAAACCGGGGCCCTATTCTTTTTCAGGCCCCTAGGCGTTTTTTCAAACCTCGGCACATCGATTGCGGGATGGTTTTGCCCGTATGGGCCACAGAAAATCCCATAAAAAACTTTGGCTTATTATGCCAGGCTCAGGCCGCCACCTGCAGGGTCAACCAGGCGACAATCAGATAACGCACCAGTTTGCCGCAGCCGACCAGCAGGGCAAAGTGGGCGAAACGCACCTTGAGCAGCCCGCCGACCAGGCAGAGCGGGTCACCGATAACCGGCAGCCACGACAGCAGCAGCGACCAGACCCCGTAGCGGCGATAAAACCCCTCGGCCCTCGCCCGCGCCTTCTCATCGATGCGCAGCACCCGGCGGATCAGCCAGTCGCCGCCGTAGATGCCGACCAGGTAGGTGGTAACGGCGCCCAGGGTGTTGCCCGCCGTCGCCAGGGCCACCGAGGCCGCCGGGCTGAAGCCCTGCATCAGCAGGGTGGCCAGCAGCCACTCGGAACCTAAGGGGAGCAGGGTCGAGGCGAGAAAACTGAGGATAAAGAGGGCCGGATAGCCGTGGCCGATGAGCAGGTCTTCCATGCCGGAAATGTAACCGGGGATCACCGGCCTGTCAAATGCATTCGACAGACCGGTGATCCCCGGAGGAGAGACTAAATTAAGCTTGATGGTCAGGCGACCAAGCGGGAATCACGACAAAGGGAGAGGAGTTCGCGATCATCGAGGGGGCGTTTATTGCGCTGGGCCAGCGTCCGGACCTGCAGCAGCAGCCCGGCGATGGTGCGGGCATCGGGATCGATGCCGAGCTGGCGCAGGCGGTAAAGCAGGCCGTGGCTGCCCGAGTGTTTGCCGAGCACCATCTTGCGGCTGAGACCGACCTCTTTCGGGTCGAACCCTTCGTAGTTGACCGGGTTCTTCAAAACGCCGTCGGCGTGCAGGCCCGACTCGTGGGAGAAAACATTTTCTCCAACCACCGCCTTCCAGTCCGGAACCGGGCGGCAGCTGGCCTGCCCCACGTAGCGGGAGATCTCGACAAAGCGGCGGGCATCGATGCCGGGTTCGACGCCGCAGGCATGCTTGAGGGCCATCACCACCTCTTCGAGGGCGGCGTTTCCGGCCCTCTCCCCCAGCCCGTTGACCGTGGTATTGACGAACCGGGCCCCGGCGCGGATGCCGGCGATGGCGTTGGCTGTAGCCATCCCCAAATCGTTGTGGGTGTGCACCTCGATATCGAGATCGACCCGGTCGGCCAGGTACTTGACATTGTCGTACATCGCGAAGGGATCGAGGATGCCGAGGGTGTCGCAGTAGCGGAAGCGGTCGGCGCCGAGGGAGCGGGCCGTTTCCATCAGTTCCACCAGAAAGTCGCGGTCGGCCCGGCTCGAATCCTCGCCCCCCACCGATACGTAAAGATTATGCTCCTTGGCGAAACCGAGGGCGATCTTGAGCTGCTCCTTGACCCAGTTGCGGTCCTTGCGCAGTTTGTGGCGGATGTGGATATCGGAGACCGACAGGGAGATATCGACCGCCTGCACCCCCGAGGCGATGGAGGTTCGCCCACCCCCATTTCATCGAGGGTTCTGGCGATGCGTTTTTTTTCTTCGAGGGAAAAGACCACCCCGGCGGTCTGTTCGCCGTCACGCAGGGTAGTGTCGTCGATAATCACCTGACTGCCTTCCAGAGCTTTCATAGGACACCTCGTGAACTGGATATAAATAATAAAAAAGCCCCGGACCATCTTCATGGTTTCGGGGCTTCGTTGCCGAGTTCGATGCCGGCGACGTTGCCGGGGTTGAGTCACGATAGGGAAGTAGAGCAACAAATGTGCCGTATCGATGATGGCCGTAATATCGGCACATTCCTGACAGGCATAGCTAATTCTTGATTATTTTTTAGGCAATGGGGCCGTTTTTTTATCCTTCCAAGGACAGAAACGGATGGCCATTCCCCAGTGGACCGCACGTTTCTGCCTTTTTCTTAAGCTGGCGAGACTCTTGCAAACGACAAGAAACAGTACACAGCCGTACCCTCCCCAGGTTCCCTCCCAACGATGCGACGGAACGGACTTTTATCTGGTTTTCATCCAGAAACGGCCCTTTTCCGCAATCTCGGCGTCAAACTGCGGCCTCCCTTGTGCGACGTACGATGTACGTCTCCGCGCGAGCCCTTGATTTCCTTGACCTTGCGAAAAATTGCTCGTTTCCCATATGAAAACTGCACTGAAAACGCGTTTTCAGAAAGGATCGTCCGTGGCAAAGAAACCGAAAATCAAAGAACTGCTCGACGAGAGCGCCTGCGAACATAACAAGACCAAGAAGGCCGCCTGCAACGCCCCGACCCCGGGAGCGACCACCGGCGGCTGCGCCTTCGAAGGGGCGCAGATCTCCCTCTTCCCCTACGCCGACGCCGCCCACCTGGTGCACGGCCCCATCACCTGCCTCGGCGCCTCCTGGGAAACCCGCACCACCCAGACCAGCTACGAGGGACGCGACCATACCCAGATGGGTTTCACCACCGACATCTCCACCAACGACGTGGTCTTCGGCGGCGAAGAGAAGCTGATGGCGTCGATCGACTACATCATGGATCACTACGCGCCCGAGGCGATCTTCGTCTACGCAACCTGCGTCACCGCCCTGATCGGCGACGACATCGAAGCCGTCTGCAGGCACGCCGCGCAGAAATACAGCCTGCCTGTGGTCCCGGTGCACGCCCCCGGCTTCGTCGGCAGCAAGAACCTCGGCAGCCGCCTCGGCGGCGAAGCTGCCCTGGCCAGCCTGATCGGCACCAGGGAGCCGGAGACCACCACCGACTTCGACATCAACCTGATCGGCGAATACAACGTCACCGGCGACATGTGGCAGTATTCGCACCTGCTCGACGAATTGGGGATCCGGGTACTCTCCACCCTCTCCGGCGACGGCCGGGTCAGCGCCATCCGCACCGCCCACCGGGCCAAACTCAACGTTATCGTCTGCGCCAAGTCGCTGATTTCGCTGACCCGCAAAATGGAGGAGAAATACGGCATCCCGTCGATCTCCCTCTCCTTCTACGGCAAGCGCGACACCAG
>CALZIC010000121.1 GCA_945787285.1 uncultured Desulfuromonadales bacterium | reverse complement strand
AATGACCTTCGGTTAGAGAAAGGCTGTTCAGCGGATGTACGCTTCGGTCACGTAGCGCCGCATCATAACATGGGTATTGAAGTAATAGGCATTTTTGCCTATGGCATTTTTCATGACCTGAATCCAGGCGGCCTGGTCGGTGTAATACATCGGTATGATGATCGATTCCAGCTTATCGTAGAGATCTCCGGCATCCTCGGCCGTGTGGTTGAAGTCCGGGACGATTTCGGTCGCCGGGGGACCGATCGACCAGCCGGTGACCCCTTCGATGTGCCCCTCAATCCACCATCCGTCAAGAATGCTGAAGTTGGGCACGCCGTTCAGGGCGGCCTTCATGCCGCTGGTTCCCGAAGCTTCCAGCGGCCTTACCGGCGTATTGAGCCAGAGGTCCACCCCGGGAATGAGGCGGAAGGCCACATCCATGTTGTAATTCTCCAGGTACACCACTTCGATGCGTCCCTTGAGTTCTTCCTTGTGGTGAAAAATTTTCTGAATCAGCTCTTTGCCCGGTTCGTCGCGGGGGTGAGCCTTGCCGGCGAAGACCAGCTGCAACTTCCCGGCGCCCAGGCTGCACAGCCTTTGCAGGTCGTTGAAGATGAGGTTGCCCCGTTTATAGGTGGCAAAGCGCCGTGCGAAGCCGATAGTCAGGGTGTCGAGGTCGAGACGGGTGCCGGTGGTCTCCTCGATATAGTGAAACAGGTAGGCTTTGGCCCCGAGGTGGGCATCGAGAACCTCTTCGGCGGGAATATGGTCGACCCGCACCAGAAGTTCGGGTTCATGGGCCCAGCTCGGCAGGTACTTGTCAAACAGCCGGACAAAGTAGGGGGAGGCCCAGGTGAAGGAGTGTATCCCATTGGTTATGGCGTGTATTTCGAAACCGGGGAAAAGGTTCTGGGAAACCTGGCCATGTTTCTTGGCCACCCCGTTGACGTATCCGCTCAAGTTCATGGCCAGCAGGGTCATGTTCAGCTCGTTTTGGCCGACCAGTTCCATGAGCAGGGGCTGGGGAACCATTTCGCCGAGCATGCGGTGGACCATGTCGTAGGGAAATCGGTCATGCCCGGCGGCGACGGGGGTGTGGGTGGTGAAGACGCACTGCTCAATGACCTGACGTGTTTCCCACGATGCCCTCTCGTCCCAGGTATCTTCGACGGGGTGGCGGACCCTTTCCAGAAGCTCCAGGGTGAGCAGGCTGGCGTGCCCTTCGTTCATATGATATTTTCGAATGTTGAAGCCAAGGGCCTCGAGAATGCGCGCTCCGCCGATGCCCAGGACAATTTCCTGGGACAACCGGTACTCGAGGTCGCCTCCATAGAGCATGTCGGTGATGTGGCGGTCCTGACCGCTGTTGCCGGGAATGTCGGTGTCGAGAAAAAGGACGGGAACCTCTCCCCCGGTGGGGCTTTTGACACGAAAAAGCCAAGCCTGAATCTTGACATCGCGCCCCTCGATGGTGACCAGGGTTTTGACCGGCAGCAGTTCCATAAAGGCTTCGGGTTGCCAGTTGACCGGGAATGCCTGCTGGCTGCCGTCCTGCCCGAGTTTTTGCCGAAAATAGCCCTTGCGGCTGATCAGGGTGACGGCGATCATCGGAACCTTCAGGTCGGCGGCGCTTTTAATGGTGTCGCCCGCCAGGATGCCGAGTCCTCCGCTGTAGGTGGGTATGTCATCGGACAGACCGATTTCCATGGAAAAATAGGCAATGCGCGCTTCGCTGGTAAATTTCTTCCAGTTGCTCATGGGCCGGCCTGCTCCCTGCTCCGCTCTCTACTGTCCTCTGTGGGTTCTGTCATTAAGGATAGCAAGTTTCTGCAAAAGAACAAAAAATGGAGTTGACGATCACCGGGCGCATGCTGGGGGAGGCAGGCTTTCCCCGTGCTCATGAGATCGGGGCGGTAACAGAAGATTGACTGCTCAGAACGCGTAAATTCAGGATTAATCTTGAAAATCAGTGACTTTTATGGGAAAGTCGCTTGGCACAGGCAGTCAGGTCTTTTGGTGGAGGGTGGACGACGATTCATGTACCTTGATTATTTCGGACTCAGCGAAAAGCCTTTTACGATTACTCCAAATCCCCGGTTTATCTATCTCAGCAAGGCTCACCGGGAAGTATTCGCCCATCTGTCCTTCGGCATCGAGGATCGCTGCGGGTTTATCGCCATCACCGGCGAAGTGGGAACCGGCAAAACCACGGTTCTGCGGACCTTGCTGAATCGGTTGGACAACAACAATTTTCGGCTGGCGTTTATTTTCAACCCCTGCCACTCTGCCGTAGAGCTTCTCAAGTGCATCAACCGGGAGTTTGGTATAGAATGTGCTGCCGAAACCGTAGTTGAGCAGGTCAACGTCCTGAATGAATTTCTGCTCTGGCAGCACGAGAAGGGGCGGACCGTCGTTCTGGTGATCGATGAGTCGCAGAATCTTGACCCCTCGGTTCTTGAGCAGATACGACTCCTCTCCAATCTTGAGACCGAGACGGACAAGCTCATTCAGATTGTTCTTGTGGGGCAACCCGAACTCAAAGACATGCTTCACCGCCCTGACCTCCGGCAGTTGAACCAGCGCATCTCTGTTCGGTTCCATCTGGAGACCATGGATATTGCCGACACCCTGGCCTATATCCGCCACCGGCTGACCGTCGCCGGGGGCGCGGAGGAGACGTTTTCCCCGGCAGCGGTTAAAAGGATTTACGATTCGACGGGCGGGTTGCCACGGCTGATCAATGTGCTCTGCGGACGATGCCTGTTGGTGGCTTTTGCCCAGGACGCCCGGGTCGTGACCCCCAAACTGGTTCGCCTTGCCCAGCGGGAGTTGGGGTATGAACAGAAGAACTTTTTCAGGCGCATCGTGGGCAGATAAATGGTAAAGGGAGGCTTGCTTTCGTTATGAGCCAGGGCCTTCAGGAGATTTTTCATGAGTTCAATACTGAAAGCGTTAAAAAAAGCCGAAAATGAAAAGTCGCCGGCCAGGGGGAACGTTGCCCCTTTGACCCGCGACCTTCTTTCCGAAGATACTGCACCGCTTCCCTTGCGAAGGGAACCGAGGGGAAGGCTGTGGATGGTCATTGCCGGCGGAATGCTGGCCGGCGCCGCTGCCGGTGGCTACCTTATTATCGGGTCGGGGGGACCGGCCCCGGTCACGCCTGTCGCAGAAACTGCCGTTCGCAACGAATCGCCGCCTGAACCCGCGGTGATCGAAGTGGCTCTCACAGAACAGGCGCCAGCCGTAATTTCCCCAGTGGAGACGCCCGCTGTCGCTGCTGCTGCGAGCCCGACTGCCCCTGCCGCGAAGGCGGCTGAGTCGGCGAAGGTGGCCGAAGAGGTGGCAAAGGTGACTAGCTCACTTAAAGATACCGCCCAAACCCTCAAGAAGACCGCCTCTGCTTTGAAAAACAAGGTGATTGTTGCAACCGACCGCGGCAAGCTGGTTTCTCCTTCTGCTGCCCGTACAGACCTGCGGTCAGGGGTGTCGCCGTCTCCGACTCCCAAGTATGCTTCCTACGGGGCCGCGTCTTCCACTCTGGCCGCCGGCGACGGTATTAAAAAGACGGCCGAGCGCCGCACGACGGTTCCGGTGGCTGTGGCCTCCCGCACACCCGGCTGGAATCTCGGCCAGTTGAATCCCGGCCCGGTACCGGAATTGATCATCTCCGAAATTCACTACCGTCCTTCCGTGAAAGATCGTCTGGCGGTGGTTAACGATTTGCCGGTTATGGAAGGGGTTGATATCGAGGGGGCGCGGGTCGATCGTATCTTCAAGGACCGCATCCGTTTTGTCATCAACGGCCAGTACAAGGAAGTTCTACTGAAAAAGAGTCGCTGATCGATCGGCCCGTATGTCTGGATCAGGGGGTGACCTGCCATCCGGAGGGGCCAAAATGCAGCCACACATAGTCGGTGGCGGCGGCGTTTTCTGTGGTCCTGTCAACGCGGCCGAACATCTCCGGCAGAATCACCTGTGCCGGCGCATTGGTGAATTGCCGAAGCTGGGTCGGAATCCCGTGCTTCCAGGCGTGTACCGCCCCGGCCAGGACCACCACGGTGGTGTCCGGGTTCTTGGCCAGAAAGTCGGACAGGTTTCTTGCCATGCTGATATCCCACACCATCTGCGCCTCGCAGAAGTTTTTAAACGAAGTTCCGTTCTCCGCGTGGTTTCCCATCGCCTTTCGAATGTATTCCTGATACTGCTCGTTGACTTCGCAGCTTACCCCCCCCAGCACCTCGAGATTCTTTCCTTTTAACGACTCCACCCCCGACCGGGCGACCTGTCCGGTGATCTCCCGCGGAATATTCAAGCCGATCATTCGGATCTTTTCGTCGCGGGCATAGCGGAAGATTTCCGAGTACCCCTGCCACATTTTCCAGTTTGCACGAAAAATCGGTATAAATTCTTCTTCGGTTACCTGGCCGTCGACCCAGCGGTCGAGGGCGTACTGGTTGGACCGGCGAAACATTTCCAGCCCCACGGCCACTTTTATTCCCTTGTCGTGAAGACCGCGTATCAGTTCGAGCTGGGCGTTATGATGGCCGAGATGGTTATGGTATTCACCGAAGAAAAGAACCCGTTTCCCCTCCACGTCGTTGAGCAGGTCTTCGAATCCGATCACGGTGTCGTCGGCAACCCGCAGAATATGCGGATGACCGAGAGTCAGAGTGGGAAGAAGGGTGAGCCATAAAACGATCAGGGTGTGAATGAGCAGACGCATGTGAGTCATCTCTCTTTGGAAAATTCGAAAATGGTCGGCGATTCGGTCACCGGCCAGACCCCCTTGTAGCGGTTGGTTGCCTGTTCGAAAACGAGCAATCCGTACTGCCCGTAGTGGGGGATCTTGCGGATGGCGGGGCGCAGCCGGTCGGGCGAGGGAGCAAGGAGCCAGGTGGCCATGTGCCCCTCGGCCAGGGGGTGGTCGGAGACGGCCAGCAAGGTGTGGCTGTCGCGCGGAAAGGACTGCTGCTCTATATCGAAGCTGGTCGCACCAATTTCGACCTCCCGGAGCAGGGGAGGGCGTAGCTCGTCCTTTTGGGGCATACCGACAATCAGAAGATCGTAGTCTTGCAGGGGGAATCGGTCGACCTCGTGCTCTGACAGAATGGGCACGTTTTCCTGGCGCAGGGCTGCAAGAAGCTGTTCTGCGGCTTCGCGCAGGGCGCTGCTGTGCGGCGCTGCCAGAATCACTATCAGCGACCGGGAGGCGCGCAGGGTGTTCACCGACGGCGGGACCTCGGATGGGGCAAGGCGGCGAAAGAGGTCGAAATAGGGGTCGAGCAATAGCCTGGACGGGCGTTCCTGGGTTGTTACTTTGAAGGGGGTTCGCCCGGAGCGGGAATCGAGGGCTCCCTCGACATGGCCGGCCGAGGTTTCGATGCGGTACGGCACCCTCAGATCGTAGATCGGTGTGGCCTGAACAATTTCTCCCTCAACCTGCCAGCCCGCCTCGACCTTTTGCAGGGCCATGTTGTCGAGGGCCAGAGACGGGGCACCGGTACGGACCAGCCATTGCTCGAAGAAGGGAGCCAGGTTCTGATTCGCCTCTGTTCCCAGGTGCCTGGCGAAGTCGTTCCAGGAGGCCTGGGCAAAGCGCTTGCTGTGGTAAACCTTTTCAAGGGCCCGCCAGAAAGCCTCCTCCCCCACCTGCTGCCTCGCCATATGAAAAATCATGGCGGCTTTTCCATAGCCGATGGACTGGGACGCCTTATCGTACCTTCGGACGAAGCGGTTGACCGGGAATTCGTTATCGTTATTCACCAGGCTGGCGTAATCGCGCAGAACCTTGTAGCGGTACGATCTGCCGTCCGCAGGCGATTGCTGTTCTTTATACAGATGGTCCGCCACGTAGGTGGTCAGCCCTTCGGCCCAGTTTCCCTCTATGGAGTCGACCTGCACAGAAGTTCCCCACCAGCTGTGGGCGATTTCATGGCCAAGGCTGGTTTCGACGATAAAGGGAAGGCGGACCACGCTGCTGCCGAGCAGGGTCCAGGACGGAAAACCGTAGCCGGTAGGAAAAAAGTTTTCGACGACGGCAAATTTTTCAAAGGGATAGGGACCAAAGAGCTCCTGGTACAGGGTGAGGTAGCGGGTCGCGGCTTCCAGGTAGGTACGGGCAAGCTCTCCAGTTTCCTGATAGAAAAAGGTATAGACCGGAATCCCCTCGACGTCGGTACGGGCCATCCGGTAAGGCCCTGCGCTCAGTGAAAGGGCAGGCAGCGGTTGTTCAGTCGCCCAGACCGTGGTGGTGCGTCCGTTGGAAGTGTAGTGCTCGACAAGCCGCCCGGCGGCCACGGCGGTCGTTCCTTCGGGGGCGTCGAAATGCAGGGTAAAAAACACCGGCAGGTCGGCGACGTGGGGATACCACCCGGCATCGGCCCCGAGAAAGGTGCCCCGGGGTGAAATGGTGCCGGCCACGCCGAAGGTCGGGTCTTCGGTGTGGAGGGGATTGGCGGGGGCGGCATCCTGGAAGGTGGCGTGGTAGCGGATCGACAGGATCGTTTTGCCTCCCTCGGCCCCGCTGTTCGACAATTTAAGCACACGATCGTCAGGCTTGTCCGGTCGCACTTTTCCGTTAACCCTGATTTCCTCAACAGTAATGGAGGATGGCAGTAGGACCGGAGGCAACTCGGGCAAAGAGGAATCGAAGGTGATGGTGTCGAGGCCATGGAGATGGCCTTTTTGCGTGTCGACACTGATCCGCAGGTCGTGGTGAATGCGCGGCGTCAGGGTTGACGCCCCGGCGGGTAGTCCCACGGCGCAGAGCAGAGCCAGAAGAATGGTTCGAATTGTGAATGATGTCATAGCTTTTATTATAGACCAGCTGAATGGGGTTGTCTCATGCCTGGATGGGATTGCCTTTCCGGTTATCATTAAGAATATTCACCTGAGGGTGTGTAATATTCTACATTTGTCGACGTCATGTCCGGGCCAAGAAGCGCAAGTGTCTGAAAAACAACGCATAAAAAAGTTGGTATGTTCACTGCTAATAACTTGTGGGACTACGGGGGACGCCTTGGGAAATACCGCTCGGGTTGTTGCCATTGGGTCTATTGAAGAAAGCCGAGCAAAACTGTAAACTACTTGAAGGGGAAAACCCCACTCAACACAAAAGGAGAAAAGAATGAAGACACGTATGTTGGTACTGATGGCAGCGCTTATCATGGTATCCGCCCCGGCCGCCCTCATGGCCATGGAGCATGGCGACAGTTCCATGAAGCACATGGATCATAAGTCCGACGAGCACAAATCCCATGAGGGGATGGATCACAAGTCGATGGATCACGAGGGCCATGACCATATGGACCACAAGGCGATGGATCACGGTAAGATGGACAGTGGCATGCACATGGACGGCGGCATGATCATGCTTGGCAATTCCGTTGACCAGGGAGTCAAGGCCATGGCGCATCTCAAGGACGTCAGCGAAGCGATGGCCAAGATGGGGATGAAGGAAACCCACCACTTCATGGTGATGTTCGTCGACGAGGCCACCGGAG
>CALZIC010000120.1 GCA_945787285.1 uncultured Desulfuromonadales bacterium | reverse complement strand
ACCCGAAGGGCAAGGAGCGGGGTGCCCTTTTTCTGCTTACTCTTTTAGGGCAAGCAAAAAGAGTAAGGCGCCGTGAGGGGGCGCAACCCCTCGGTTTTGTTTTCAACAATTCACTGATCTGGAAAAAACATGCGGGACTCGCCCCGCCAGGCGAGTTACCTTTCTTGACGGCCAAGAAAGGTAACCCAAAGAAGGCCGCCCCACCGTTTGCCCCTGCGGGGGACCCTCGCTCCGGCATTTTTAATCTGGACGTGGACGAAAACTCGCTACGCTCGAACAGTCGTCCACAACCATCCAGATTAAAAACACCTCCGTTCGGCGGCACTGAAAGGGGTGACATCCAAAAATCAAATATGAAACCTTCTATGGACATAAAATATCCGTTTAATTCGTATGGCCAGATCATACAGAACCCAACCTGAACAGAGTGTTAAGAGTCGGGAAACCCGGGTAAAGTTTTGTAAATGGAAAAAGCCCTCTCTTTACATTTCTTTACAGCGCACCAATACGGATTGAGATAAGATGAAATCACCAATGAACCCAGGAGCCGACCATGAACCGCATTCTCGTTATCGACGACGACACCGAACTCTGCGAACTCCTTTGCGACTACCTGACCCCCGAGGGGTTCGAGATCGAAACGGTCAACGAAGCCCACGCCGGGGTCGAAAAGGCTCTTGCCGTAGAATACGGTCTGGTGGTGCTCGACGTGATGCTGCCGGGGATGAGCGGCTTCGACGTGCTGCGTCACATCCGTGAAAAATCGAAAGTGCCGGTGATCATGCTGACTGCCCGAGGCGACGATATCGACCGCATCGTCGGTCTGGAGATGGGCGCCGACGATTACCTGCCCAAGCCCTTCAATCCACGCGAACTGGTTGCTCGTATCCGAGCCATCCAGCGCCGGGCCGAAGCTCCTGTTGAAAAGGAGGAATCAACCGCAGAGAGCGTCCCACGCCTTTTAATCGGTGATCTCGAGCTCAACGGCGGCACCCGGGAAGTCAGACGCAACGGGGAGGCCATCGAACTGACTGCGGTGGAGTTCACCCTGCTCGAAGTGCTGATGCGCTCGGCGGGAAAGGTGATCGAACGGGAAGAACTGGTCCGCAAGGTGTTGGGACGGCGCCTCTCCCCCTACGACCGCAGCATCGACGTACATGTCAGCAGCCTGCGCAAAAAACTCGGCAACCGTATCGGCGACAGCGAGCGGATCAAGACAGTCCGCGGTGTCGGCTACCTGTATGCCGACAGCAGCGAGGAACCCCATGCGTAGCCTGTTCGTCAAAATCTTCCTCAGCTTCTGGCTGACGGTCACCCTGACCGGAGCGACCGTCCACGTGATCAGCTACCTGAACCGCCCGGAGGAACGGCCGATTCTCGAAAACCAGCTTCAGTTCGCCTCCAAAGGACTCGACGGCTATGCCCGTGAGGCGGCCGAAGCTCTTGCAAGGGGTGGAACCGAGGGCTGGAGCCAGTACCTCGACGATCTGGACCCGGAATCTCCACGCCCCTTCCTCTTTACCGAAAAGGACAGGACCCTCACGGGCCAAAGGGCCCCGAAGCTTGCCACCCGACTGGCGGATCTGATTTTTGCCGAGCGGAGCGTCAAGGCCCTCCGCGCTTACCCCTACTTTTACTTCGGCCGCCCCCTGCCCCTGCCTGACCTGCCCCACTCGGTGCTGGTCATCGAGCTGAAAGTATCTTCCGCACGGACAGGGAAAATTCGTCGCCCCCCGCGACACCGGGACTATTTACCTGGCCAGGGGGTCGGTCTCAGCGCTTTGCTGGTGGTCGGGGGAATCGTCTGCTTCGTCCTGACCCGCTCTTTGACCAAGCCGATCCGCAAATTGAGCGAAGCGACCCGCCAGTTTGCCGACGGCGACCTTTCAACCCGGGTCAGCCAAAAAACGAAATCGGCAACCTGGCCCGCGATTTCGACCGGATGGCCGAACGCATCGAGGACCTGATCGATTCGCAGAAACGCCTGCAACGGGACATCTCCCACGAACTGCGCTCTCCCCTCGCCCGCCTCAACGTCGCTCTCGAACTGGCCCGGCAACGTTCGGGTGAAGAAGCCAGGGCGTCCCTGGACCGCATCGAACGGGAAACCGATCGCATGAACGAGATGATCGGCCAGCTTCTCAGTCTGAACCTGCTCGAAACCGGCACCCGTCAAGCTCCACAGCAGGAGGTCGACCTCTCCGGCCTGGTGCGCGACATCGTCTCCGACGCCGATTTCGAGGCCCGCAGCCGCAACCGCACGGTCCAATTGCACCAGAGCGACGACATTTTCATCAAAGGCTCGGTGGACCTGCTGCGCAGGATTGGCGAAAACGTGGTTCGCAACGCGGTGAACTACACCGACGAGGGGACTTCCGTAGAGGTCGATCTGGCAAGGGATGAAGCGTCGGGGCTGGTGACGATACGCGTACGCGACCATGGGCCGGGAGTGCCGGATGAAGAGCTGCAGAAAATATTCGAGCCATTCTACCGCACCGCCGTGGCCCGCGACCGCAAGAGCGGCGGTACCGGTATCGGCCTGGCCATTGTCGAGCGGGCCGCCCGGCGACACGGCGGGTCGGTCACGGCACGCAATGCGACAGATGGAGGACTGATCGTGGAGATCGTTCTGTCGGGCTGAGCGAATAATTTGACACGACTACCCGCACGGTACACAAGCCGTCAAATTCCAAACAAAAAGCAAGCCGGAGCTTCCCTTTGGGGAAAATCCGGCTTGCTATTTGGGACCGGGAATGCCGGCGGCCTCTGCCATCCACAGGCACGATACGCAAAACTTGCACCTTTAATTACTTTTTTTCATTTTTTTATGGTATGAAGGGGGACTTGTCAAAAAAGTGACTGGATTATTCTAATACAGAGGCCTTGGTGAACGTTGCGGCTTGGCCCGCTGCTGTTTGTTCCATACTCTGTGGCAAGACATACGAAAATGAAAACAACAAACGACCGACAAAAACGACCGATAGATATGGCTGACGACCACTCTTCCCCAAAGGACTGTCCTCTCGGAGAGGCCAATTGTGCCTTTCTTTCCGAGGCCGCCGAATTGCGCGAAAAGATCGCCCAATTGTCCGAACTGGTTCACACGGACACGCTTACGGGAATAGCCAACTTCCGCTACTTCATTCAGGCCCTCGGGCAGGAAATGGAACGCACCCGGCGCAGCGGCCAGCCGATGGCGCTGGTCATGGTAGATCTCGATTTTTTCAAAAAAATCAACGATTCCTGGGGACACGAGGTCGGCAACAAGGCGCTTATCCATATCGCCCAGCTGATGCGCCAGTCGGTACGAACGTTTGATATCCCCTGTCGCTACGGGGGAGAAGAGTTCGGCATCATCCTGCCTGGGACCGACCTGGCCGGAAGCATTGTACTGGCGGAACGGATGCGCAAGATTATCGAGGCCTCCCCGCTGACGGTGGGAGATAAGGACCTTATCATGACGGCCAGCCTCGGAATCCAGGTCCATTACGCCGGGCAGGCCGACACCGCCGAGGACCTGGTCAAGAAAGCCGACCAATACCTTTACCAGGCGAAAAGTGAAGGGCGCAACCGCACCTGCCACGCACCCTTCAAACACATTGAGGATATCAGCAGCGTCAGCCATGATGAAAAAGAGGTTCTGTTCAACCTCTTCAGCGGCAAGGGCCTTGAGGAGGATCCCCCGCAGGAGTGAAACAACCCTTTTCCCCGACCCAATTGCTGACAATCCAAAGCCGGATTCCCCCCAGGGGGCATCCGGCTTTTTATTTCAGTGATCTCAGAATGGCCAGGGTCTCTTCCGGCTCGGGACGGGTGGTGTGATCGGGGTGGATATCGACGTCGCGAATTATCCCCCCGCCATCGATAATGATGCGTCCCGGCATCGGCAGCCGCAAGTTGGTATCGCCGTTGAAGCGCTCCAGGTCAATACCGAGATCTTTGTAGATCTCTTTCATTCCGTTGGACAGGGTATAGACGACACCGAACTGCTCCGCCACCCGATTGCCCGGATCACTGAGAACCGGAAAGCTCAGCTGAAGTTTCTGAACCAGTTGGGGAGCGTATTTATCCTGCATGGGAGAAATGGCAACCAGGGTGGTTTTCGTCTTCTCGATTTCCTGCCAGATTTCCTGCAGAGCCTCCAGCTCCGCGTTGCAATACGGTCACCACACCCCTCGATAAAAGGCAACCAGAAGCCGTCCTTTCAGCAGCAGATCCTGGCTGCTGACGGCCTGTCCCCGGGCGTCATTCAGGCTGAATTCCGGAGCTCGCTCCCCCACATTCAGGACAAAGGCCAGATGGTCGGGTTCTTCGAGAACCCGGGTTGCATGCTGCATTTTCTCAAGTATGACCGGATCGGCGTTACGGATGAAGTCGGACTTCATGGCCTCTAGCCTGGATTTCAACCCCATGGCACTCCCCTTCTCTCATGATCCTGCTTCCGCGAGTTCTGACCGGGCAAAACTCACAGGATCAGTTACAAGGCAGATTTCGCCGCTGCCAGCAGCACATCGGAACTCACCCTGGTCTTGAAGTCTGGATTGACGTAGGAAAATTTGACGACCCCATCCGAGCCGATCACGAAGGCGGCAGGCACCGGCAGCAGATGGTGGGTTTTTCCTGAGGCTTGCTCTAAATCGGCCCCGAACTCCTTATACTTCTCTACCGTTTGCGCATCCACTTTAAAGGCGACCCCAAAGGCCATGGCGGCCTCCATGGTGCTGTCCGAGAGAAGCAGGTAGTTCGGCTTGTGCTTCAACTGGCTTTTCTGCAGATATTCCGGCTTGTCGGCACTGAGGGCGATGACCTGGTAGCCGATTTTGAGAAGTTCCGGTTCGATTTTAATCAGTTCTCCCAACTGGAGATTACAGTACGGTCACCAGCCGCCCCGATAAAAGATCAGAACCGTTGGTTTCGAGCGAATGGCGGCTTTCAGGTCAAACGACTCGCCCGCGACCGTCTTGACGGTAAGGTCCGGAACCGGGCTGCCGATCAGCAGCGGACAGATAGCGTCGGGCGATGTAGCTACTGTCTGAACTGCCGCAGGCTGCTCGGCAAAAGAGAGCGCCGGCAGGCTGAAGAGCAGAACAATCTGTAGGATAAACACCTTGAACCTGACACATCCCATAAAAGCCTCCCTCTGATAAGTGTCTTCTCGAACGTGTGCTTTCGGTTTGCGTCCTGCCTACAAGACTAATACCCGCGGAATGAAATGCAACTCCGGTGTTTTTTCGAGAAAACATCAATCGGACACGATCTTTTCCAACCTGCCCAGCGCCTCCTCCACCTGCGGCAGAATGCCGCATACGATAACCGCGACTCCGTCGACATTGGGATGGATGCCGTCCTGCAGGTTGAGCTCCGGATGCCCTGCCACTCCTTCGAGGAAAAAGGGATAGAGCGGCACCGCATGCCTGATGGCGAGATCGGGGTAGATACGGTCAAACTTGGTATAATAGTCACTGCCGAGGTTGCGCGGGGCCCGCATGCCGGCCAGCAGCGCCCGGACGCCCGCGGTGTGCAGGCGGGAGAGAATGGCATCGACATTTTCTCGGGTCTGTTGAGGGTCGAGCCCCCGCAGGGCGTCATTGCCGCCGAGTTCGACGATCACCAGGTCGGGACGCTCAGCCAGGGTCCACTCCAGCCGCGCCAGGCCTCCGGCCGTGGTGTCGCCGGAGACGCCGGCATTTTGCACCACCACCCGGTGCCCTCTTTCGAGCAGGGCCTCCTGCAAACGTGCCGGGAAGGCCTGCTCGGCGGGGAGCCCGTAACCGGCAACCAGGCTATCACCGAGCACTGCTATACGCCATGTCGGCGGCGTTGTGCCGTTGCAGATGCCGCTTGCCGGGAATAGCAAAAGGGCGAGCAGGGTCGTCAGAAGCCATACGCTTGGAGCATTCATGTCACCACCGATTGTTTGCATTGAGAACCTGCATTTAAGTCTAGCGGGGGGCGGGGGCCCGGTCAACATTCTGCGGGGGGTCGATCTGCGCGTCGAGCGAGGAGAAACGATGAGCATCGTCGGCCCTTCCGGAGCCGGCAAAACAACCCTGCTGATGGCCCTTTCGGGTCTGGAACGTCCCACCTCCGGGCGGATATGCGTGGCCGACATCGATCTTGGCGAAATCGACGAGGACGGACTGGCCCGCTTTCGCCGACAACACATCGGCATCGTCTTTCAGTCCTTTCACCTGGTGCCGACCATGACCGCCCTGGAAAACGTTGCGCTGCCCCTGGAATTCGCCGGCGCGACCGATGCCCTGAAGCGGGCGGAAGCAGCCCTTTCGGCCACCGGCCTGGCCGACCGGCTCGAGCATTTTCCGGGCGAACTCTCCGGCGGAGAACAGCAGCGGGTGGCCCTGGCCAGGGCCTTTGTCGCCAACCCCTCGCTGATTCTGGCCGATGAACCGACCGGAAACCTCGACCGGGAAACCGGTCAGAGGGTGATGGATCTGCTCTTCAACCTGCAGCGCCAACAAGGAACCACCTTGATCCTGGTAACCCATGACGAACGGCTGGCCAGCCGCTGCGGCAGCACAATCGAGATGGCAGACGGCGTTCTTGTCCCCCCAGCGGGAGCCCCCGCGTGAAACGCCTCTCGAGCCTGGACCAGGCCATCATCCTGGTGCGGCGTGAAATACGCTCCGGCGTGGGCGGCTTCGGGGTGTTTCTTGCCTGCCTCTTTCTCGGGGTCTTCGCCATCAGCGCGATCGGCAGTTTTTCGGCATCGGCCCGGTCGGGGCTACTGGCTGACGCCGGCGCCCTGCTCGGGGGAGATTTGGAGGTCCGCCTGGCCCAGCGGGAGCTGACTTCGGCACAACGATCCTTTCTGGAGGAGCGCGGGACCCTTTCCGAAGTCATCCAGATGAGGACCATGGCCGCCGCGCACGACGGCTCGCGACGGGCCCTGGTGGAAGTAAAAGCGGTCGATGACCGCTACCCCCTCTATGGACACCTTTCGACCCGGCCGGCTCTGGGGCTGAGGGAGGCCTTCGGCCGTGTCGGCAACGCCTACGGGGCTCTAGCCGAAGAGGCGTTTATGCAGCGCTTCGACCTCCATGTCGGAGAGACGGTCGAGGTCGGCGACGCCCTGTTTCGCATCAGCGGGGTGCTGACGACCGAACCGGATCGAACCGTAAGGGCCTTCACCCTGGGGCCTCGACTGATGATGAGCAGGGAGGGACTCGCCGCAACCGGGCTTGTGCAGCCGGGCAGCCTGGTCACCTATGGGTACCGCCTGCGCCTGCCCGACCGGGAGCAGACCGAAGCCCTCAAAGACGCGATGCAGGCCGCCTTTCCGGAGGCAGGCTGGCGCCTGACAACCTGGCGCCAGGCGGCGCCGAGAGTGCGTTTTTTTCTCGACCGCATGAACACCAACCTGACCCTTGTCGGCCTCTGCGCCCTGCTGGTCGGCGGACTCGGCGTATCGGGGGCGGTGCGGGGCTACCTGTCCGGTAAAATCATGCACATCGCCGCCATGAAGTGCCTTGGCGCCACCGGCCGGGTCATCTTCATCGCCTACCGGCTGCAGATTCTCATTCTCGGGCTCATCGGCACCGTCGCGGGCCTGCTGGCCGGGGCCGCTCTCCCCTACCTGGCCGCCTGGATCATCGGAGACATCCTGCCCATTCCCCTGTCGCCGGGCATCCACCCGAAGGTCCTGGTCACCGCCGCCCTATTCGGTTTGATTATCGCCCTGCTCTTTTCCCTCAAGGAACTTGGCTTGGCCCGCCGCATTCCCCCGGGCCTCCTGTTTCGCAGTTATACCGACAGCGGCAGGCGTAGCCCGGGTAAAGCCATCTGGACGGCCATCGCCCTGGCCGCCCTGCTCCTCTGTTCACTGGCCGTGCTGACCAGCGGAGACCGTCGCCTGGCTCTTTGGTTCATTGTGGGGGCTGGAGGGTGCTTTTTGCTGTTCCGCCTGCTGGCCGCCCTGGTCATTCACCTGGCCCGCCGCCTTCCCCGACCCGCCGATCCGCGCCTGCGCCTCGGGCTCTCCAACATTCACCGACGTGGCTCTCCCGCGGCAAGCGTTCTCTTTTCGCTCGGGCTCGGCCTAACCGCGCTGGTCATGATCGCCCTGGTGCAGGCCAACCTCAACGATCTGGTCGAGGAACAGGTTCCCGATCAGGCTCCGGCCTTTTTCCTGCTCGATATACAACCCGGCCAGGTTGCCGCCCTTGAGCAGACCCTCAGCGCCCTGCCGGCACCCCCCAGGGTCGAGCGCTACCCGACCCTGCGCGGCCGCATCACCCGGATCGACGGCGTTCCGGTTGAAAAAGCGGCGATTGCCCCCGAGGTTCGCTGGGCGGTACGGGGGGACCGTTTTCTCAGTTATGCCCAGGACCCGCCCCAGGGGACCACCCTAAGTGCCGGCCAGTGGTGGCCTTCGGCCTACAGCGGAGCCCCGCAAGTCTCCTTGACGGCGGATGTCGCCCGCGGGTTCGGGGTTCAGGTGGGCGATACCCTCACGGTGAACGTCCTCGGGCGCGACATCACGGCCCGGATCGCCAACCTGCGCATCGTCGATTGGTCGACCCTTGAACTGAACTTCGCGGTGCTGTTCGCTCCGGGTGTTCTCGAAAACGCCCCGCAGACCCACATCGCCACCATCTACGTTCCCCAGGCCTCTGAAGAGGCGGTGTTCCGCGCCGTGACCGGCACCTTCCCCAATATCTCGGCGATCGGCACCCGGGAGGTCCTCAGCAACGTCTCGCGTACCCTCAAACGCATCGGAGGCGCCTTCAAAGCGATGGCAACCGTCGTTTTGCTGACCGGCTTTCTGGTTCTGGCCGGTGCGGTTTCAGCCGATCAGCACCGGCGCATTCACGATGCGGTAATCTTCAAGGTGTGCGGCGCCACCCGGGGCGACATCGTCACCGCCTTCTCCATGGAATTCGCCATTCTCGGCCTGGCCGCAGGAGCGATTGCCGCCCTGGCCGGCAGCCTGGCCGCGTTCGGCATTCTGCAAGGATTCATGGACACCCCTTTCACCCTCCACCCCCTCGTGGTGCTCGGCACCCTGGCTGCAGGCATCGGGCTGACCCTGCTGCTGGGGCTGGCAGGAACCTGGAAGGCTCTGGGTCAGAAACCGGCGGTCTATTTGAGGGGAGAGTAATCGGCGGAGCACAAGGTGCTGTTGATGGACTGTTTTTCACTACAAGGAGATATCGATGGGAAAGAACGCGATTCATACCTGCAGGGACTTTCTGAAAGACTCCCTGCGCCTGGAAATCGACTTCCGTCAGACCGACCAGAACAAGGGAGTGCCCCCACCCCCGATTCAAAAACCGGCAAAGAAAAATCAACCCTTGATCGCCCTTCCTGGAGCACCTTTGCCGGAACCGACCTGGTCGACGCGATCAGAAACCGCAGCAGCCACCGAAAGTTCACAGACGCCCCCCTGACCCTGCCCGAACTCTCTTTTCTGCTGTGGGCCACCCAGGGCATCCGGGAAGTAGTACACCCCGGATGCGCCTTTCGGGTGGTTCCTTCGGCAGGATGCCGCCACGCCTTTGAAACCTACTTGGCGGTGTCGAACGTCGAGGGACTGCCGCCCGGCATTTACCGCTACCTTGCCGTGGAACATGCCCTGGTTTTCGAACATGAACGGGAGCACCTTCAGCCAGAACTCTCCCGGGCAACCCTGAACCAGGACTTCATCGCCACCGCCCCGGTCACCTTCATTTGGGCGGTCATCCCCTACCGTATGGAATGGCGCTACCACACCGCGGCCCACCGGGTCATCGCCATCGACGCCGGGCACGTCTGCCAGAACCTCTACCTGGCTTGCCAGGCTATTTCCGCCGGGGCCTGCGCCATCGCCGCCTTCCACCAGGACAAAATGGACCAACTCCTCGGCGTCGACGGTGAAAACGAATTCACCATCTATCTAGCACCGGTCGGAAAGGTTTGAAAAATCACTACTGTCCGGTTAACTTGTGAATAAATTCGGCTGGTTACATTCGAGGCTGTCTGTGGTTTGTTTAAGTGCCTCTGCAACCAGCGATGAAATGGGCTTTTTCTCAAACAAATTGACCTCAATAATCTGTAGAAAAGTGTAGAGCTTGCAAGGTATGCCAAGCGTCTTCTTGGTTATAGCCACCAGCAGGTAAATGCACAGGGCAACCCAGATCTGGCTCTTAACGGCGTTGATCGACGTACCGTAGAACGACTTGATCCGCAGATGCTGTTTTATCCATTTGAAGAAGAGCTCCACCTGCCAGCGCTGCTTATAGATATCGGCAACTGTGCGTGCTGAAATATCGAAGTGGTTGGTGAGGAAAACCAGCCGCTTGTTCCGCTCTTTGTCAACATAACTGACCCGTCGAAGTCGTTCGGGATAGCCTTCTTTCGATTTCTGCGTCCCCAGGGTTATGACCTGATCAGCCCGGATCCCCGCGGCCTTGTCCTTCGGTTGCGAGTACAGTCGCTGGTAACGCAGATTGGCCTTGGCCCGTATCACGAAGAATGCTGACTGCTTATGAATTGCATAGAGCCGAGCATAATCGATGTACCCTCGATCCATTGTATAAACAGCATCCTCATGGATCGGAACCTCGTCCAGCATTCTGACATCATGAACCTTGCCTGTTGTGATGGCCACGAACGTCGGAATTGAGCCACGTAGGTCAATCAGAGTGTGCATTTTAACCGCCGCCTTCGTCTTTCGGAATTCAGCCCATGGAAACAGAGAAAGACAAAGGTCGATGGTTGAGGAATCGAAGGCATAAAGGGGCTGCTTCAATTCGATAGCAAGGGGCTCGTTTTGGTACAGACGTTGCGCAATGCCGATCAGGACGTGTCCAAAATCCTGAAAAATGCGGTAGTCCCTTCGCTCATTGGCATCGGCAAGCGTTGCCCGAGACACGCTACCTCGAAACCCAACATGGTAAAGCTTCTCCCTTTGGGAGTTTAGGCAGGTTTCAATGTCACGCAGACTTTCACGCCCGGTCAGTTGTGCATAGGCAAGACAGAGGAACTGATCGAAGGTGGAAAAAGTCTTGGCCCGATACTCACCGCGATAGCGACGCACGCAAACGTTGAATTCATGTCGTGGGAGAATCTCGAGTAGCTGCCTGAAAACGGTTTTGCCAGAATTCATTGGTCCCCTCCTCAAGTCGCGGGAAGGTGCCAGCATACTCAAATTCAAATCGAAAAAAGAACAGTTATGTCAAAGAACAAAAAGAATCAAGAGGTTACGGACGTACAAACTTTTTTAACCGGACAGTAGTGGGAAAAAGTGAAAATTATAGGGATCGTAATCCGGATCACATTCCCCTTGAAGATTCATGCACTACCATGAGCGGTCGCTATTTTGAGACAAACGAACTTGTTGTTTTTGCGCCCCTTTTATGGCCGACCCCTTCTATCTGTCGCAGCCGGCGAACAGAAATTTTCCCCAAGCAAGGCAGAAATTCTGGCGGGTCAATGTAAGGCATCGTTTTTTGTAGATAAAACTATCATGGCACAGCGGTTGCTGAAGGGTAGAATAGACAGCCAATATGGCATTTCAACAGACCCTTTAGAAGGAGCTAAAAAAATGAACAAAAATGTAATTTTGACTCTTCTTGCTGCCCTGATGCTTACTTGTGCCGCTTGTGCCCCAACCCAAGAGCAGGGTGTGGCTAAGGAGCAGAACGTGGCTGAGGAGCAGAACGTGGCTGAGGAGCAGAACGTGGCTGAGGAGCAGGGCGTGGCTGAGGAGCAGGGCGTGGCTGAGGAGCGGAATGCGATCTTTGAAGCCCTGGATGTTGACCAGAACAGCACTATCAGCAAGGAAGAAGCTGGCGCCAGTGATGCGCTGCAGCTGAGTTTTGAATCAGCCGACGCTAATCAGGACGGTAACCTGGATGCCGCTGAGTACGCCGCGATCATGACACCTGCGGCCGAAGTGAAATAACCGTAGGCCCTGATGTGCCCTCCCATTGTAAAAAAGGCGGGACCATGTGGTTTCGCCTTTTTTATTTTGGACTCACAGAAGATTGCGCGCAGAAATCAATTTGCCCAATTAGAGATGAGAGGAGTAAAAGGAGTGGATTTTTCGATTCGCCTTGAATGCCCCTACTGTAGAGGAGTTGTCAAAAACCAGTTGAAGGACATCGTTCCGGGAAAATCCTGCAAGTGTCCGAATTGCCACAAGCACATCAC
This sequence comes from uncultured Desulfuromonadales bacterium, assembly GCA_945787285.1. Lineage (GTDB taxonomy): Bacteria > Desulfobacterota > Desulfuromonadia > Desulfuromonadales > Trichloromonadaceae > CALZIC01. The sequence goes on along the minus strand of CALZIC010000120.1, from coordinate 31,713 downwards.
CTTCAGCGAGGAGGATGTGGACCGTGCGGTCAATTACGTTGAGAGTACCGCCGCTGTCTTCGTTGCGCCTCCTTGACTTAACGCAAGGCTAGGCCTGCGTCGGCGCGCCTTGACAGCAACCAAAATGACTCAGAATTAACTGACACGAATAACCAAACAGCCCACTAGCTTTCAAATCCGTGATAGGTCACGGATTTTAGATTAGTTATAAACAATGGAATAGCGATTTAATACGTGAGGAAATGACTAAAATGTTTCGATATACCGAGAAGAAGCTAGCCAAAGATATTGGTCGTATTGCCAAGTATATTGATCCTTCATTGGTGATTGAATATAAGCCTGAGGCCCGCGAAGTGACTCTGTCGGTCGAGGAGAGAGGTCGGGACAAGGCCCCCACCAGCATTTTCCTGGGCAACATTTTCATGAAAATGAAAGAGCTTGGAAGAAAAGAGAGAGCTCCATCTATTGAGCGGCTTCTTAACGAACTGCTCTCTCCCCGTGTGTTTGACCCAGACGATTTCATGAACTCACTTGCAATACGAGTACGCACCGATTTTGAAATCTCTTTGAGAAAAAAAATGATGGCCTCAAAAGGGTATGAGCAGACAGATTTATCACTATTTAGAATTGGCGAGGCGTTATTGGAGCTGATTTCCGACAACGAAGAATCCATATCCACCGTCAAAAATGAAGATATAGAAAAAGCTGGGATTACAAAAGAAGAAGGCCTTCGGATAGCTGGTGCTGCCTTGGTAAGAGCCACTGGGTTAGATCAGTGGGAACAGGTGGAGCCGCACATTTGGATGTCAACATATCAAGATGACTATGATTTTGCGCGGATCGTTGCGGCTGACGATAATGTCCGTATTCCTTTTGATGGGAATCCGATATTTTTTGCACCGTCCCATTCTATTTGCTTGGTCACAGACCAGGGGACGGATGAAACTTTATTGAGAATGATCGCGATTGGGGAAAAGTTCTCTGAAAATCACAGGCCCTTTAGCCAAAGTTTCTGGCAAAAAAGTAACGATGGGCTTTGGAAGCAATGGTTGCCGCTTGAGGGTGAACCTGGTCGACAAGCTGCGTCCCTCCAACGTGTGAAAGAAGCTTTTACGCAATATGATGAGCAGAAAGAGCATCTGCAGGCGCAAGTAGGAGAGGAGGTTTTTGTTTCGAAATTCCAGGCGACTAATAGCGAGGCTGGAATCATGACCTTTTCGGTTTACACTTTGAACATTCCTACATATTTGCCGTTGACTGACGAAGTCTCTCTTTATGATCATGAAAATGAGGAAATTCTAGGTAATGTGGGCTGGTCGGTGTTTAACGCTTGTCTGGGTCCTGACTACATTTCAGCGGTGGAGGATGAAATACCTGCCAGGTACAAAGTGATGGATCCGCTTTTACCAGAACAGGTTGAGTATCTTCGGGAGCGTGCGGTTAAGGTTTAATTTGATGCGACTATAGCCAAACCCTATTTTGATCAGCATTTCAAAAGCCACAGATAACTCCTGTGGCTTTTGTTTTCGGTTTTATAACCCAAAAGAAGGTTGAGGCCGAAAATATCAAAGCAACCACAGAGACACTGAGTCACAGAGGAAAAATCGATTAATAAAGGCAAAATCTCTGCCTTGCTCTGTGGCTCTGTGCCTCTGTGGTAAGAACCTTATTTAGGGTTATAAACCCATTTGTAATTTTTTTTTGGGGGGGGTAGCCTCAGCCGGAAATGACTTAAGCTCAGCTAGGGCTGCGTCGGTGCGCCTTGACAGGGTCAAAAATGCCTCAGAATTAATCGACGCGATTAACCAAACAGGCCACTAGAGTTTTTCACATGGGAGCTTGAAGTCAACATGGTAATGGTCATCGTGGCGAACCCAGGATGGCCGTTTGGAAAATTCCAGATTCTTTTTCAGATAGGTACCATGCTTGGTGCTGAACAGCTGTGGCTGTAGCTTGGGGGCAAAAATAACCCGCCAGATATCAATACTGGAGCTCCTTGCTTCTTTGTGAAGTTCGACGAGGTGGGCGGCTATTGCCTCAAAATCGATGGTGTAATTTTCGTATTGTCCTCGATCATTGAATTCGATGTCATAACCGAATTTATTGAACGGACTGGTCGGCAGATAAACTGACTGTTTGTCGCTGTTCAATACCGGAACCATAAAGTCAACGGAAAGCCCGTTCTGATGTGTTTTGTGCGGTTTGAATCGACCGCCGCTTTTCCAGCCCGTTTCACCGTACATAAAGACTCTATCGGGATAGCTTTTCTCAAGGGTTGTGAAAGCATTGAGAACGACTTTCTGAACGCTGCTGTGAACATACGTCCGGCCAAGCAGGTTGCCCAGAGTGCTGTAGCTTTTATAGTTGTTGCCGGATGTCGGAAAAGAAACCCCTCCCTCCAGTCGCCCTTTGCTGGTCGTCCCATAGCATATGCTTCCCTCCTCGGCAGAAAGGAGGGAGGCTGGGCTCGTCAGCAGGATAAATATGGCGAAGATCACTTTGAGCATAAAATTTCACCAGGTAAAACACATGGACGTGAAATGGCAGGTGCCTCTCCGCCCCAGTGATTAATGAGGTGTGGACCCCGTGCTTCGGACGCTTTCCCAGTTCAGGTCAAACCGGGCGAGATACTTGCGCAGTCGGTCGGCGTCGTTGGCCTGCTTTTTCTCCTGGCGCGACACGGCAAACAGGGTGCGGCCCGCCTCCGAAAGGTTTTTTGAGGCGCGGCAGACGCGCAACACCTCGGCCAGTTGGGCCCGGTCGAACAGGTCGAGTTTTTCAATCCCACCCTGCCCGAGTACTTCCAGAAGAATTTCCTCCTTTATATTTCCACCTCGCGACCGCCAGGCATGGTGAAGACGCGCAACCTCTTCCTTTACGGTTTCGGTGGTGATGCGGCCGGTCGGGGCGAGGGTGGCCATGCGCGTGACCGCGCCGTTGAGATCGCGGAAATTGGCTGGCCAGGTGGCCTCGGCGGAGGTGGCGAAACGGAGCAGATGCTGGCGCGCCTCTTTGTTGATGGTGATGCGGGCACCGGTGCGGCTCGTGAACCGGTCGAGCTCGTAATCGAGATTGGGTTCGATATCCTCGGGGCGATCGGCCAGCCCCGGCAGAGCGAAGGTCCAGAGGTTTATCCGGGCCAGCAGGTCTTCACGGAAGCGCCCCTTGTCCACATCCTGGTAAAGGTCCCGATTGGTACCGCATAGAAGTTGGAAATCGCTCTCTGTTTCAGCATCCGAGCCCAGGGGCATAAAACGCTTCTCCTCGACGGCGCGCAGCAGCATGGTCTGCTCATCCCGTCCCAACTCCCCCACTTCATCGAGAAAGAGAATCCCGCCGTCGGCAGCACGCAGCAGCCCCTGACGGTCCTGCAAAGCGCCGGTGAACGCCCCGCGGCGATGGCCGAAGAGGGCGGACATGGCGGCGTCGCCACGCAGGGTGGCGCAATTGACCTCGACGAAGTTCCCTGGGATTTGGCGCCGCGCCTTTTTCAGTTCGAATATCCGTCGGGCCAGTTTTGACTTGCCTGCACCTGTTGGGCCGGTAATCAAAATCGGGTCCACCGACCGGATCGCCACCTGCTCGATCTGCGCGATCAAATGGTTGAATCGGGCATTGCGGGTTTCAATGCCTGATTTGAGAAACGAGATATCATCCCGCTGTTCCTGGCTGAAACGGGTGGCAATGCGGTCGTAGCGCGAAAGGTCGAGGTCGATGATGGAATAGGTGCCCGAGGCAAGCTGGTCCGCTTTGCGCGAGGGGCTGGTCTGGATCAGGCGGGCCGGGAAATAATGCGCCTCGGTCAGCAGAAACAGGCAGATCTGGGCCACATGGGTGCCTGTCGTGATATGTACCAGGTAGTCCTCCTGGTCGGGATCAAACGGATATTCACGGGCGAAGTCGTGCAGGGCTCCAAAGACGTTTTCGAAATCCCACGGGTCGTCGAACTCCATGAGCTGAGGGACGACTTCCGTTTCCGGGGAGACCTGGCGAATGTCTTCGACAATGCGTTCCAGAAGGCTGGCGTAGCGCCGCTGGTAGAGCAGGACGAAACGGTCAACGAGCAGCTCCTCGTGTTGACAGAGTGCGACCGAGGGGCGCCAGCGCTCCCAGCGCTTAGCGCCTTTGCCGTTATCCAGAACCGGTCCGAGCAGGCCGATGGCGACTGATTTTTTCATATAAAATCCTATAGAAAAGTATAGGCATTTATAGAAAATTCCGAATGGTTATGTCAAGCAAACATCCACGAGCTGTTCTTTAAACCGTAAAAATAGTGTAAATACATGCCAGTATGAGATTGTCAGGGTTTTGGAATTCCTTTGGCACAACCATTGAAATATCCAAAGACACAAGCGGCTGATACCGCCGGGCCATCGGCTCACAGCGCTACGCACGATGCGGTCAGAGCTGTGTGTTCCGAAATGGGTTCTAACGAAGGCCGGTAGCAGTCTCTGGTTAGCTCAGTCGGTAGAGCACCGTGTACCCCACGGGAGTCGCAGGTTCGAGTCCTGCACCAACAACGGGCTATTAACCCGTCTTGACCGCGCAGGCGGTCACCAACCCGGCCTGAGGGGGGAGAGGCTTCCCGTCAGCCGAATCGATTGGACCCGGTCCGGTCGAGGACAACATCGGTCAGATGCTATGCAGTGCGTGGATTCCGTTTGGGCAGACCGGTAGCAGACGGCAGCGATCAGAGCCACCCGGCCTTCGGCGGCAACAAAAGTCGAACCGATGGCCGCGACCCCTGCTGAAAACAACCGGGCGCATATTCTTAAACGACACTCCGCATCGGCGATGTGGCTAACGTGAGGAAGTCTCGCCCCCCGAGGGCCACCTATTTCCAGGGTGGATGGAGACAACAGGAGGAGAAGGAGATGATTGGAATCGGCAGCGTAAAAGTCCGCTCACACGAAAAGGGTCTGTTGTTCAAAGATAAGGAGTTCGAGGGTCTTCTGGGCACCGGTCGTCACTGGTTTACCGATCCGTTGAACAAAATCCGGGTCGATGTAGTCTCCCAGCGTGATCCCTGGCTGGTGCACGACAAGCTTGATCTGATTGTCAAGGCGGGCGTTCTCGGGGAAGAGGCCGTGGTGCTCGACCTTAAGGATAGCCAGCGAGCCCTGGTCTGGATCGAAGGGCGTTTTGCCAAGGTTGTTGGCCCTGGGATCTATGCCCTTTGGACAGGACTTCGCGATATCAAGATTGAAATCGTTGATGCACGTCAGGTGCGGTTTGAGCACAAGGAGATGAGCGCAATTCTTTTGTCGACGGGGGCCGATGAAAAATTGGAGAGTGTTGTTGTCGAAGATGGTTTTGCCGCGGTTTTCTTCAAAGACGGAGAATACGTAAAGACCTTCGGTCCGGGGCGCTACATGTTCTGGAAGAATGCCGGACGGCTGCGGATTCAGCAGGTCGACCTGCGTGAGACGGTCCTCGACATCTCGGGCCAGGAGATCATGACCGCAGACAACGTCACCCTGCGTCTCAACGCCCAGGCCGTCTACCGGGTTACCGACCCGCACCGGGCGGTGAAGGCCGTTGAAAACATCGAGCAGGCGCTTTACCGCGAGGCCCAGCTGGCCCTGCGGGAGATCATCGGAACTTGCAGCCTCGATGCCCTGCTCAGTGAAAAGGACCGGGTGGCTGGCGAACTCGAGGGGAATTTGCGCCAGCGCTCAGGCAGTTTCGGTATAGAAATCATCCGCCTCGGCATCCGTGATCTGATCCTGCCGGGGGAGATGAAAGACCTGCTCAACCAGGTCATCCAGGCACGCAAGGCCGCGGAGGCCAACCTCATCGTGCGCCGCGAAGAGACGGCCGCCATGCGCAGCCAGGCCAATACGGCCCGCCTGCTGGAGAACAACCCGACCCTCATGCGACTGCGCGAACTCGAAGTGCTGGAGAAGGTGGCCGGCAGTTCCAAAATGAATGTCGTTCTTGGCGAAAAAGGTCTTGCCGAGCGGGTGGTCAATCTTCTTTGACCGCTGTATGCTAGGAGGCTCTCGGACTTACCAGAAACCGACTGCGAAATCGGCTGATCGGCCCATATCCTCGACAATTTTCGACAAATAGCCCGAAATAGGCTGATCGGCCCATATCCTCGACAATTTTCGACAAATAGCCCTGCTATTCGCTCTCAAATTCAAGAAAAACTGGCCTCGAACATCCAATTTCTCGTTTCGGTCCGGCAAGCCCGACAGCCTCCTGGGTAAGCCTCATTCCATGAATACTGAAATGCAAGGAGTCAACCCATGATTACCATTGACGGGTCCCAAGGCGAAGGAGGCGGACAGATTCTGCGCAGCTCGCTGGCCCTCTCCCTGGTGACCGGAAAACCATTTCGAATCGAAAAAATCCGCGCTCGGCGCAACAAGCCCGGGCTGATGAGGCAACACCTTACCGCGGTGAATGCCGCAGTGGAGGTCGGTGCTGCCGAGGTTGAAGGGAATCGGATCGGTTCTCAAGACCTGGTCTTTATTCCCAAGGCCATCGAGGCGGGGCAGTATCATTTCTCCATAGGCACGGCCGGGAGCTGCACCCTGGTGCTGCAGACTGTTCTGCCGGCCCTTTGCCTGGCGGAAGGGGCTTCGGAACTGGTTCTGGAAGGGGGAACCCATAACCCTCATGCGCCCCCATTCGATTTTCTGGCCCGGTCCTTTCTCCCCCTGCTGCAGCGCATGGGGCCCAAGGTGTCCGCAACCCTGGAACGGCCAGGTTTTTACCCGGCCGGTGGCGGAAGGTTTTTCGTTCATATTGAACCGGTGTCCCGTTTCTCGAGGATCAGCCTGCTCGAACGGGGCGATATCGTCGGGCGTCGGGCCAGTGCCATGGTCGCCAGGCTGCCACGTAGCATCGGCGAGCGTGAAATCCGAGTGGTGCGCAACAAGCTCTCCTGGCCAGCGGAATCTCTGCAGGTGGAAGAAGTCGCTGAATCGCAAGGTCCGGGCAATATCCTCACCCTTGAGGTGGCCAGCGAAAACCTGACCGAGATCTTCACCGGTTTCGGCGAATGGCGTGTGCGGGCCGAAAAGGTGGCGAGCCAGACCGTCAAGCAGGTTCAGGACTATCTGGCCGCAGGGGTCCCGGTGGGGCAGCACCTGGCCGACCAGCTGCTGCTGCCGATGGCCCTGGCCGGTGGCGGGGCATTTCGGACCCTGGCGCCCAGTCGCCATACCACGACCAATATCGAAGTACTCAAAGAGTTCCTGGATATCGAGGTGGACATGGTGAAGGTTGCGCCTAAGGTCTGGGTGGACATGGTGAAGGTTGCGCCTAAGGTCTGGGAGATCCGGATCACGGGCAAGGAAGGAGATCAACAATGAAAAACAGAGAATTGACAAATCTCGGGGTCCCCAAGGGCTCCCTGATGAAACTGGCTCAGCAGGCCACCGCTCAGGCGGCCAGGGCGGGCCAGGATAAACAGTCGATCCGGGCGATGATGTCCGCGGTCGTTGATAATCCGCAGGACTATCTTGAGCATGAGCTGTTCGGCTCCTTTGCGCTCACCTACCAGGAGGTCAAGGAGTTCCGGGCCCGCTTCGATCATCGGCAGGATCCTGCTCCCTATTGCCGCTGGGGGACCGACCTTGAACAGAGTGCGGTAGAGCAGATGGAAAACGCCTGCAGGTTGCCGGTTTCGGTCTCCGGCGCGCTGATGCCCGATGCGCATCAGGGGTACGGGCTGCCGATCGACCTCTTTTGGTGTCGGGGCCACCTTTTCACACCGCAAAGAGCACGATGTCATGGATGCAGATTGGAGCATAACCCGCCTGACCCGCGGCCTAAAGGACAAGGCCTGGAAGCAGCTGGGCACCAGCGGCAGCGGCAACCACTTTGTAGAGTTTGGTGAACTGACCCTTTTGCAGTCTGACCTGGGGCTGGAGGCCGGCACTTACCTGGCCCTGCTCAGCCACAGCGGCAGCAGGGGGACCGGCGGTTCGATCGCTGAACACTACAGCCGTGTTGCTCGTGAGCTGCATCCCGAGCTCCCGAACCAGCTTCAGCCGCTGGCCTGGCTCGATCTGCAGAGCGAAGAAGGGCAGGGGTACTGGAATGCCATGGAACTGATGGGCCTTTACTCAGCGGCCAATCATGCCCTGATCCACCGTGACATCGCCGACCATCTCGGGGCCGAGGTCCTTCTCGATGTGGAGAATCATCACAACTTCGCCTGGAATGAGGTTCACAACGGTGAGCAGGTGGTGGTTCACCGAAAAGGGGCGACCCCGGCAGGAATGGGCGTTCTCGGCATCATCCCGGGTTCCATGGGGACGTCAGGGTACGTGGTTCGCGGCAAGGGCCACCCCGACTCTCTCTGCTCCGCCTCCCATGGTGCCGGTCGAAAAATGAGCCGCAAGGCTGCCAGGCAGAATTTCACCTGGAAGCAGGCACGCGCTTTTCTCGATGAGCGCGGAGTGACCCTGCTCTCCGCCGGACTGGACGAGGTGCCGATGGCCTACAAGGATATCGATGAGGTCATGGCGGCCCAGACCGATCTGGTGGAAACGGTGGCCCGGTTCGACCCGAGACTGGTGAAGATGGCGTCAGAGTGAAATGAAGTAGATTGGAGTCAAAAGAGCCGGGCTGATAATTCAGTCCGGCTCTTTTGTTGTTCAGGAATTCGAGGGCAAAGAGCTGTTGAGGTTTCGACCTCGCTGTTAAAGGGCACGATTAGCCGCCTGTTGTAAGCTGTGCGGCCAAAGACCGAATATGCCGGTCGTCGGTTCCACAGCAGCCCCCCAGAATCTTCAAGCCCAGATCCCGGTGCAGCCCGGCCACAGTTTGGCCAAAGGTTTCCGGATCTTCCTCCACCAGATTGGTGCTCTCGTTAAGCTCCTCGGGGCTTAGGGCGGCAGTATTGGCCAGCAGGCCGATGATCCGTTGCCGGACCAGGGATGAAGAATTTACTTCGTGGGTCAGCGCGGCCCTGGCAATGGAGGCATGGGTGCAGTTGACCAGATAGGCCAAGGGCCGTGGAGTCACGGCGGCATCGATGGCAGCGATGACCTCTTTCAGTGGCGCGCCATCCAGCAGTGTCCCCTCAGGGCGAACAACAAAACTAAGGACGTACGACCTACCGGTGGCGGCAAGTGCCAAGGCAAGGCCGGTTGCCTCGCTGAAGGCTGGAAGAGTTGCCGCGAGGAGGAAGTCAACTCCTGCCTCCGCCAGCTTCTCAGCCTGCCAGGCGTGAAACTCCAGCGCCTCGTCAATTTCCAGCGCGTCAGCAGGGCTGTAGGCATCCCCGCGGCAGCTCATCAAACCGCAGACAACAACGTTCTCAGCGTACTCACCGTAACTCTTTCGCACAGCATCAAAAACCCTGACATTGTCGCCGTTCACATCGGCTCCGGCGTAACCGGCCGCCTCGATCCGTTCCCGGCTTGCCCGCCAGGTCGGGGTGGACATGAGAAGCGGCAAGCCGAACGCGCGACCGATGTCCAGGTACTGCCGATAGATGGCCTCAAGGGCCGCACGTTTTGCATCTTCATAGATAAAGGCCGAATTGACCAGGTAGGGGTCGAGTTCCAGGTCGCAGTTGCGTCGAAGGCGCTCGATGACCGCCCCCTCGCCGAGGATGCAGGGGGAGCTTTGGAGAAAGTTTGCGAAGGAAATTTGGTTCATTTATCAGGAGACCTTTTCAACCGTTACGCAGCACCGGCAGGGCAGAATGCGGGTCCTCAGGACTCTTTAGTACGGGTACTCTCACGGGCAGTAGTCAGTCTTTTTTTTCCATTATAACAACAGAATTAACCGTAAAATCGTGAATTGCTCTCCGGCCATTTGTGAAAGGGATCGTGAGGAGAGAGATAAAGCCCAGAACAATCTTCACAATTATGCGTAAGTAGGCGGCAGGTATCGATATCCTGTCTTTACTGTTGAACTTCCTGACCCTTATGCCGGTAAGCCTTTGGCCCATAGTACAAAACAGACTTGTGCATATTGGCTCATATATGAAGAACATGGTAAAAAATACCGCAATTCGGATATTGTTTTCCAGTTGAGAATCCTCTTGAAATACATATGAAAGCGCAATAAATGTCGAGACGACGAAAGCCCCATCGATAAAAGTTGACATATATCTTCTTAGAATTGTTGGATAAGATACTTGCATGATTCTCCCTGGTGGTTGAGGAAATATGCCTTTTGAGGAATTCCCCGGCACTGGGGTGTTTTTCAATAAATTACCATTTGCAACCCTGGGGCACTCGACTTTCTGCGAGGCCCCTTAGTGCGAACATGCTCAATTTGTCTTATGACGTGTTGAAGTAATTTGGGTGCATTATTTGGCACTACCGCTAATGCGTTTTTATATGCGGTAATTGCCTCATCACCCAGCCCAAGTTTCTCACACGCAATGGCAAGCTTAAATTGAACCGCAAAGCTGGATGAATAGTAGCTTGCAGCCTTTTGAAGCTTCTGCAGAGCAGATTGAGGATCTCCCAACTTGTACTCTTGCTTGACCTCTTTGAAAACGGTGGCTAAAGCAGGATTGAACTTATTTGTAGAGGCAACTCTTTCAAGGTAGGAAAACTCAAAAGCCCCCCTGCGATCACCCCAGAAAAATGATGCTATGAAATATTGGTAAACAAAAAGAAAGGCGAAGGGAAATGTAATGGGGGAAAGCAAAAAGAAAAAGAAATTCTGAAACAGGTATCCTATGACAAAACCAGTCCCAAAGGCGAGGAAGGAATTGTAGGCCCAAAATCTAATGTAGTGAAAAAATGGTACTTTCATAGGATTAGACCAATATGCAAGCGCTCAACAGACATTGATAAGTACAATGTTAAATATTATTTCATCTTTTGCACATCAAACCCGCGAGTTCTCAAGGTTTCGATCAGGCCGTCTTCGCCCACCAGATGGCCCACACCAACTAAAATGAACTCCGTTTCTTGTGACTCGATGTATTTTTCAAACATGGGAAGCCAGGCGGCATTACGGTCCTTGAAAAGGGTTTTGTAGATATCCGGAGAGGTCTCTTTTGTTGCAGTAATAAGAAGGTTCTCCAGTTCTGATTCATTTCCATTTCGCCAGGCCAAAATAAAATTTTCAAAAAACTCCCTGGTATTTTTTAGGTCCGCAATCGTATGCTTTATAAATTGGTCCTCGTTGCCTTCGCCCATTGACAGGAGGAATCCCAGCTGTTGCTCAGCCGTTTCCAGTTCTCCGATAAGTTTTTTATCCGTAGTGGCTCTAGCGTGGAAGTGAAAATCCACCCCACTTTCGGCACTGCCAAGTTTCTGAAGCTCAAAGACCACTAATACCATGGCTACCATGGAAGGCTTGAACTTAATTAAATTGGCAACTGGAATACCCGAACTTTCGCAATACTGCCTTAGGAGGTTGAACGTTTTAGGAGATTGTAAATAGAACTCCTTAGGAGTTGTTGCTGAATTGCTGGACTGGCAAAGGTGCTGGGATTAGCTTCCAAAACGATAGAATCGGAGTTTGCGTAGGCCACCTCAAATTCATGAGGCAAAGGATAATCAATGGGGCGAAGCACATGACTGGTGCCTCCGATATATGTGACGGAATTGTCCGTATTTACCACCCACAAAGACGTTTCGGCTGAAACGGAAAAACATAAAGTCAAATGGCATAAAATTATTAAAAATATAAATTTCAAGGCCGATCCTCCTGTTTTAAAAATCTTACTAACTTTATCCATTCTTGAAAAAATTTCAATGGATAGAATTGAAAGACTGCAGGCAACCCAAAAACAAAAAGCCCCCAAATCCATCAGGACCAGGGGGCTTTCCATTGTTTCCAAATAGAAACGAATTACTTTTTCTTTTTAGCTCTGGCTTCACGGGCCTTGGCAAGCCCTGCGCCGAGATCTTTCTCAATAGCCATCTGGCGTCTGCTTTCAGAGTAGTCTTTAGCAGCCAGAGACTGGGTTCTGGGGATACCGAACTGCTTTCTGTACTCTCCAGGCTTCATGTCGTGGGCAGTGTTGAGATGACGAGCAAGAGTCGTAAAACCTTTGCCGCAAATCATGCAGAATACCTGCTTCTTTCCAAACGCCTTTCGCATTGAAACAGCAGGGCCAGCCTCTTCCTCAGTGGTTGCGCCCTCTGTAACAATCTCTTCACCCTTCTCCATCTTCTGGAGAACCCCGTATACCTCATTGAGTTCAGCCAGAAGTTCTTCCTTGGTCATTTTTGAGGTGGAAGCGTGTGCAGAGACGAGGTCGGTAGCCATTTCAAGTAAAGTGGACATAATTTCTCCTTTAAAGTTTATATATAAAAACTTATACAGTTACACTTAGAAACAATCAACCCCTAAAACAAAAAAAATGCATCAATTACAAAAAAACCTTGTCTGGGACTCTTTCCATTTGCCTCCGGATAGATGCAGTGACCTTTGTACCCAGGTGAAGATAATTTGTAAAAGGGTGCCGAGAAATTGAATAGAGATCCCTTCGGAGAGTCTCCCAAGACGTCGTCAAAAGTATATAGAAGGAAGCAAAACTAAAGGTTTTTTGGAGGGAACACCTGGCTTAGGTCGAACCCGACTTTGTCCTATACCCGGTTGACAGGGAAGGTGAAAATCATTTTCATTTAGGTATCGAGTTTAACCTTAACGGGAAGGAAGGGAATATGAGTATAGTATTGATCGGAGGGATGGATCGCCTGGCGCAGCACTATCGCCGAGAAGCCAAAAAGCACGGCCATCAAATCACCATATATTCCACTGAAAATTCAAAAATCGCCAAAAGCATTAAAGCCGCCGATGCGGTAGTTCTTTTCACCAACAAGGTTTCGCACGGGGCGCGTAACAAAGCCGTTGATAGCGCCAAAAAACAAGGTGTCCCTGTTTATATGTATCACTCCTGTGGGCTTTGCACCCTGAGAAACTGCTTCGAGTGTTTGGGCCAAGCCGCAGACACTCGCTGTGGCCAACAGGGCCCTGTCCAATAGTCAAAAGAGCCTGGGGAAAAGGAGAGTCGTTCCTTAGAGTAAATTGAAAGCTGCGTCCAGCTTCTTTGTTAAACAGCTTTGTCATACTGCAAATAGTTGACAAATAGTTCAAAAATGGTTCGCTCGCCTTGCGGATGGCGGCCCCCTCTATGGTGTCCACTTTTGATAACGACCCCATTCATCCGAAAGGTTACGACACGCATACATCCCCAATTAATTCCTTAGCGGGGGACAGGATTTTTCATTTGCCTTGGATCTTCCCTCAAGGTATATTCCGCGCTGTTTGTTTTTTAAGCTTTTATGTTGATGGTCGTCTGCCGACTCCTTCATAAAATAGAAGCCCCGACCTCATGCTTCCGGTGTCAGGGCTTTTTTCATGTCCGGGTCTGCAAGGGGTTGGTTTTTCCTGCTAATCCGGGTACGCTAAAGTTGTATTCAGAAATAACAAGGTAGATTCATGGCAGGAAACGTAAAACTGGTAAAAGTACGCTGTCCCCGCTGCGGCGAAAGGGTCAGCTGGGAAGGGAACCCCCATCGTCCATTCTGTTCCGAGAAGTGCCGGCTTATCGATCTTGGCCGCTGGGCGGAGGAGGAATATCGTGTTCCCGCAGAAGACGCCCCTTCCGAAGAGCAGTACGACTGATTGGCTTTTTACCCTTTTAAGGAGTTTATAGATGTATCGTCTCACAATTCATACGCACTTTGCTGCAGCTCACAACCTGATGAATTACCAGGGGGACTGCGAAAATCTTCATGGGCACAACTGGAAGGTTGAAGTGACGGTTGCCGCCAGGGAGTTGGACAAGGCTGGCCTGGGGATCGATTTCAAGATCCTCAAAAAGGAAACCAACACCATGCTCGATCTGCTCGACCACAAGTATTTGAACGATCTTGAACCGTTCCGGGAGCTCAGTCCGTCATCGGAAAATATCGCCCGGTTTCTCTTTGATAAGCTTTCCGATCGCTTAAACAGCGACAATATCACGGTCGAAAAGGTCAACGTCTGGGAGTCGGACCATGCCTGTGCCAGCTACAGCAAAGACTGACGCACAGCTGCTGGAGGTCTTCTCCTCCATCCAGGGGGAGGGGATGCTGGTCGGCTGCCGGCAGGTGTTCATCCGCTTTGCCGGGTGCAACCTTGCCTGCCGCTACTGCGACACCCCTTTCGAGCCCCAAGACGCCTGCCGTATTGAGGACGCTCCCGGGTCCGGGGTCTTTGTCGGGGTGCGCAACCCCGTTTCTCTCGACCTGGTTCACGATACCCTCTGCCAGTGGCTGAAGGTTCTTCCCGGGGCGCATCACTCGATTTCTCTCACCGGGGGGGAGCCCCTGGTTCACGCCGATGCTCTGGCCGCGTGGCTTCCCTCGCTGCAGAAGCTGCTGCCAGTTCACCTCGAAACCAACGGCACCCTGCCTGCCGCTCTCGAAAAGGTTTTGCCGTGGCTCGATAACGTGGCCATGGACATCAAGTTGGAGTCGATGACGGGGGTGCCCACCCCCTGGGATGCGCATCGGAAATTTCTGCGGGCGGGACGAAAGACTTCGCTGCAGGTGAAGGTTATTGCGGGGGAGGAGACCTCGGTCTCTGAACTCGAAAAGGTGGCCGGCCTGGTGGCAAAAGAAGCGCCCGAAGTCACGATTATTCTGCAGGCTTACACCGGTGATCGCGGGATCGCCGTTTCGGGGCAAAAGCTCCTCGATTTTCAGGGGCGTCTAGCCGGGATACACCCCCTGGTGCGGGTGATTCCCCAGACCCACAGGTTTATGGATATTCTGTAAAGGCGGGTTGCATGATTATTGAAGAGATGACCATGTGCGAGTTTGCCGATGGGCTCGAAAAGACCCGCACGGTGTTGATCCCCTTCGGGGCGACCGAGCAGCACGGCGATCATCTGCCCCTTTCGACCGATACCCTGCATGCCGTGGAGGTCGGCCGCCGTCTCGCAGAGAAACGTCCGATCTTCATCGCCCCGCCGATTCCGTACGGGGTCTGCCGGTCCACCGCCGAACATCCCGGCACCATCAGCATCACCACGTCAACGATCAGAGCTCTGGCCATCGACATCGTGACCTCTCTGAGGCGCCAGGGGCTGCGCAATTTCGTTTTGATCACCGGTCATGCCGGCGGGACCCATACCTCGGCCCTGATCGACGCCGGGGAAGAACTGCTTGAGCGCTTCGAAGATATCGGCATCGCCGTTTTGACCGAGTACATGCTGGCGGCAAGGGAGGGGCGCGGTCTCATCGAGACCGAAGGCGATTCGCACGCCGGCGAGATCGAAACCTCACGGATTCTCAACTCGCACCCGCATCTGGTAAAGGGGGAGGGGAGGCGGGAGTTTCCGTCCTTTCCGAGCGGCATTCTGGTGAGAAACAAGCGCCGTTTCTGGCCTGGCGGGGTTTGGGGCGACCCGACCCGGGCCACCGCCGAAAAGGGGGCGCAACTCGAGGCCCTGGTGGTCGATGCTTTGGACCGATTGGTCACCCAGCTTGAGCAAATGGAGTATCCTCGACAATTTTCGACAAATAGCCCTGCTATTCGCTCTCAAATTCTCGAAAATCTGGTCTCGAACATCCAATTTCTCGTTACGGTCCGTCAAGTCCTACAGGCTCCCGGGGTTACTCTTCGATGGCTTTGTTCAGCTCGCCAAGGAGCTGATCGATGTCGACCTGGTGAACCCCGGCACCGTGCTCGACTTCTTCAATGTCAGCGATCTGGCAGTCATGGCAGTTGAGGCCGAATCGCTTGAAAACCGCAATCGTTTCCGGGTGCTCCCTCATGACATCGCCGATGGTCATGTCCTTGGTAATCATCGAAGACCTCCTAGTCTTTTCTGAATTTTCGTTCAAGAGCCGCTTTTACGGGAGGGGGGACAAAGGTGTCGATGGAGCCTTTGAGTGAGGCCACCTCCTTGACGATGGAAGAGCTCAGGTAGCCATAAGGGACCGAGGTCATCATGAAGAGAGTCTCGATGTCCTCGTTGACCGAACGGTTCATCTGGGCGATCTGGAATTCGTACTCGAAGTCGGATACGGCACGCAGTCCGCGTAAAATGACCCTCGCTCCCTGCGCTGACACATAATCGACCAGCAGTCCATTAAATGTGTCGACCTTCAGGCGGGGGTTGTCTCCCACCGTTTCCTGTATCATCTCGATCCGTTCGTCGGTGGTAAACAGACCGGATTTTTCGGAATTTCTGGCGACGGCAACGATGACTGTGTCGAAAACCTCGAGACCTCGCTTGATGATATCGAGATGACCGTTGGTGATCGGATCGAAAGAGCCGGGATAGACGGCGATGCGTTTTCTCATGGTTCAGGCCTCGTCGGTGTCGATTGGGGCAAAGAGGTGGATGGAGGTCGTGCCGTAGTCGCGGCGGTCAATGCGGGTCAGATTGCCGAATTCTGACGGGATTTCTTCTGACCGGTCGGCTTCGGCGCAGATGACGCCGTCTTTCGACACAAACCCTTTGTCGGCAAGGAGGCGAAGGGTTTGCGTGGCAAGCTCTTTTTTGTAGGGAGGGTCGAGAAAAATCAGGTCGAACGGTTTTTGTCCTCCGAGCTGTTCCAGAGCTCTGGTCACGGACGAGCGGCAATAAACCGCCCGCTCGGCGACCCTGCAGTTTTCCAGGTTTTTGCCGATGACCTGCGCAGACTGGGGCCCCTGGTCTACCAGCCAGGCTTTCGATGCTCCGCGGCTGAGGGCCTCTATGGCCATGGCGCCGGTGCCGGCGTACAGGTCAAGGACGGTTTTGCCCTGAAAGGATCCCAGGCGGCTGAACAGCATACTGAATATAGCGCCCCTGACGCGATCCGGTGTGGGGCGAATGTCCGTTCCCTTAAACGTTTCCAGGCGTTTTCCCCTGGCGCTGCCACTGATTATTCGCAACCTGAAGCCCTTTGTTTATTATGTTTTTACCGGTCCCGAAAGGGGACCGACTTGAGGGCGAAGCTATCACAAGAGCCTTGTAAGGTCAACGGTTTAGCTTCCTTGGCTGTTGACATAGAGTAGGTCGGAAGGTTTAATGGTTCAGCTCCGTCTCGTGTGTCGCCTTGGTTATCATTTGTATTTTTGTGGAGGCCCTTATGGAACGCCCCGATCTCGCCCCCTACGCCACTCTCAGCAGTGCCAGCCGCGGTCGCCGTCATGCCGAACCCTTTAAAGACGACCGCCCTGCTTTCGAACGGGATCGCGACCGTATCATTCATTGCGCCGCATTCAGGCGTCTGGAGTACAAAACCCAGGTATTCGTCAACCATGAGGGAGACTACTACCGCACGCGGTTGACCCATTCTCTTGAGGTGGCGCAGATTGCCCGGGGGATCGCCCGCTGCCTGAGGCTCAACGAAGACCTGGTGGAGGCGCTGTCCCTGGCTCACGATTTGGGGCATACCCCTTTTGGCCATACCGGCGAAGATGTGCTCAATCGCCTGATGTCCGAGTATGGCGGCTTCGACCACAACCGGCAATCGCTGCGAACTGTTGAGGTGCTCGAGGAGCGGTATCCGGGCTTTCCCGGCCTCAATCTTACCTGGGAAACCCGCGAGGGAATCGTCAAGCATTCCTGCGACCATCTCGGGGAAGATGACGATGTCGCTGAATATGCGCCTTCAGAGCGTCCCGGCATGGAAGCCCAGCTTATCGATCTGGCCGATGAGATCGCCTACAACAATCACGATATCGATGACGGGCTCAAGTCCGGATATATCCGTCTTGAAGAACTTTCAGAAGTGAAAATCTGGAAAGAGACCTTCGACCGGGTCGCCGGCAAATTCCCCGGCATCAACCAGGAACGCCACCTCTACCAGACGATCAGCCACCTGATCGGCGCTCTGGTCGAAGACCTGGTTGCGACAACGGAGAAGAATCTGAAAAGCAACGGGATTGAGAGTCTTGAGGCCGTCCGCAGTCATCCCAGGCGCCTGGTCGCCCTGGGGGAAGACATGACGCATAGGAGCAGGGAGCTGAAAGAGTTTCTGCATACCAACCTGTACCGGCATTACAAGGTCGAGCGCATGAGGGTCAAGGCTGAGCGCATTTTGCAGCACCTTTTTGAGAATTATATTAAAACGCCATCCCTTTTGCCCAACGCCGTTCAGGTCAAGTTTGAGCTGTTCGGCAAGGAAAGGGTGGTCTGTGACTACATCGCCGGGATGACCGATCGTTTTGCGATGGATGAATATAATCGGCTGTTCGATCCCTACGAAAGGGTTTGAGGCTCCTTTCTGTGTGGGGGGCAGTCGGCCAGAGAATTGCCCTCAATACCGGCAGGCCTGGAAATAGGGCAACAGACTTCTCGGCCTCACCGCTGGCCGGTCAGGTCACATAAGGTTATTCACTTAAACCGATGCAGCATAAAAAAAGAGAGGCGATTTCGCCTCTCTTTTTTTATGCCCAGAGTTCCATCTGCCGTTAAGCTGCGCCGAAAAATCTATGAAAGTTTGATCTTCGGGTCGTCGCTGCGGCGAAACAGCAGGATGGTTTTGCCAAGAATCTGAACGATCGCTGCACCCGTTTCCGTACTGAGGGCCGAGGCCACGTCCTTGCGGTCCATGATACACCCTTCCTGGATTTTTACCTTTATCAGTTCGTGGGTGTTCAGCGCCTCTTCGATCGAAGCCAGCACGGCTGGCGCTATTTCTTCTTTTCCTATCATGACGACAGGTTTCAGGTGGTGCCCCAGTCCTCTGAGGTGACGCACCTGTTTTCCGGTGAGTTCTTGCATTTAATCAAAATTCCTTTCTACAGGTTCGTATTAACACTCCACTATACCCTTTTACATCGTGCCTGTAACTAGTTTCCGTCAGGAGGTGGATCTTTTCCGCCGTGGCGGCGACAACCGTCTGTTTTGCCTTTGTGGAGGGGGCTGGTAAATTCGCAAAAATGCAAAAATAGAATTACGTTTTGCATTGCGGCAGTCCTTCGCCCGATTGGCGGGTGAAGCAAGAGAATATACCGAAAATACAAGTTTTTTATGAATTCAGGACGGGTGATGACAGTTCCTACGGTCATATGTGGATAAAATTGCTTCTTATTGGTTTGCAGATCTGCAAACCATGCGGTCGTTCGAAGCGATTGCGGCTTGCTTGAAATGATAAGGTAAGTGACCGAAAAGATAGAGAAGTTTGAAAAGATTTCGACTTCGTAGAACGCTGGTATAAATGTTGCTGGTAGTGTTTATTGAAAAAGCTTGCAGCCATTACAAGGAGGGTAAAATGGTCAAACTGGCGGTTCCGCAGACAAAACCTGCCGAAATAAACTCGAGCGAGATCTCATCAGACTTTATTCCGCTCGGATTTTTCTCATTCGGGCTGACGGCCATTCTTCTTGGGTTGAGCTACACCGGTCTGATTCCCGTGAGCGGCATTGTTCTGGCCATGGGTATTTTTTACGGTGGAGTCGGGCAGGTGGTCATAGGGTTCATAGAGCGTCAACGCGGAAATCTCTTTGGTTCGGTCGTCTTCGTGGCCTTTGGGCTCTTCTGGTTGTCGCTGCTCGGGATGGTGCTGCTGCCCAAGTGCGGATTCGGCGAGCATCCCCAAGCCGAAACCCTAGCCTCCTATCTGTTTTTGTGGGGTATGTTCAGCGTGCTGCTGATGGTTTCTTCAGTCAAACTCTGCCGCGCACTGCGTATTTTTTTCGCGAGCCTGGTGCTCTTTTTTGCCCTGTGGTCAAGCAGTCTGATGGCAGGGACGGCAAATTTCAGCCTGATAACAGGGGGCGCCTCGGTCTGCGTCGGGGGTGTCGCCCTTTATACCGGATTGGCACTTCGTCTGCGCGAGCTTTGCGGAAGGCCCATCCTCCCCCTTGGGTAGTTACTGAGCGGTTGATTATGAGGGCTATGATTAATGGTAAATCCCTGGCGTATGATGATTATGGATGCGGTCCCGCCATTGTTCTGATTCACGGTTTTCCGCTCAACCGCCAGATGTGGACCCACCAGGTGGATCCGCTGGTGAAGGCCGGCTACCGCGTGGTCATGCCTGATCTGCGAGGGTTCGGCGACAGTTCGACGTCCAAGACCCCCTGGACCCTGCAGTCGATGGCTGGGGATGTCCTTGACCTTTTGAATTACCTGGGGATCGGCAGGGCCGTTTTCTGCGGATCCTCCATGGGCGGTACGGTCGTTTTGCACATTCTTGAGCGGTTTTCTCAGCGGGTGGCCGGGGCCTGCCTGGTCTCTACTTCGATTAAGGGGGCCGATCAGGCGGAAAAGACCCGGTGCAATGAGTTGATCTGGATGGCAGAAGCCGGCCACTTGAATGACCTTGTCGAGGGGCAGTTGGCCTCGTTGTTTCCAGAGGAGGCGACGATTTCTGCTGAGGAAAAGGCATTGATCAGCGGCATGATATGGTCGGCAGACTATACGGCCCTGGTTAATGGTCTGAGGGCCGTGCGTGACCGCAAAGACTTTGGCGCGACGACTTGTCTTCTGGAGATCCCTCCTTGCCTGGTCGTGCAGGGAAGTGCCGATACGTTGCGACTTCACTCAATGCCTCTGCCCGGGAGTGCGATCGTTGAAGTTGAAGGTGGCGGGAAACTGATCAATTATGAAAAACCTGAAGAGTTCAATGGTTATCTGCTCGAATTCCTCAACCAGGTCAGGGTGCAGAGGCACGGGGCTGGCAGATTGAGCAAGGTCGCTTAAAAACCAAAAAGCCCTCCCGGTCCGGGAGGGCTTTTTTAGTAGGCTGTCTGTCCGAAAAAATGATCGGGATTTATTGCTCGGGCTCGCTCAGCAGCAGGCCGATCGAGGTCATTACCCGATCGACGATCAGGATGTGCGTTTCTTTGCAGTCTTCGAGCTCAAAGAGGTCTGAAAAGTCAATCGGGGCACCGAAGGTGACTTTGCCCTGTTGACCCCAATTGAACGCTTTCCAGGTGTTGAGGCCGCTCATTGCGGTCGGAATGACGTGCGGACGTACATCGTAAATCAGTTTGCCGACCCCGCGGTTGCCGCGTCCGAGTTTTCCATCCCTGTTGCGGGTCCCCTCAGGAAAAAGCATCACTTTTTCAGTTTTCAGAAGTTCATTGAGGGTTTTTCCCGCTCGCACATCCCTTCCCCGTTTCACAGGAAAGGCGCCCCAGGACCTAAAGAGAGCTCCCAGGAAGCGGTTGCGAAAAAGTTCTTCCTTGGCCGGAGCCCAGACCATCTGCAGGGGCCGGTGCCGGATCAGGGCCCAGGGTAAAAAGACGGTCTCGAATTCCGATATGTGGTTGGAGGCCAGCAGTGTCCCGCCGTTTTCAGGAATGTTCTGCCAGCCAATCGTTTGAAAACGATTCAGTAGTGAAGCGTAAAACCCGATGACGTAGGCGGAAAAGGTGACCCAGATGCGTCTTAACAATGATGTATTCAAAACTACCTCTGTCGTGCGTGGATGGTTTCTGCTATGTTTGGTAACATTTACAGTGGAAGGTGGATGAGCAGTTTTTTATAACCGGGATCGAATGGGTTTTGCAAGCAATATGACGGAGATGCGATTCAAGAACAGAGATTTCTGGTGTCGATTGGCGCTTTTTGTGGGGGTTGCCGCGGCGATTGCGTGGCTGTCCCTCACCCCGGACACGGATCAGATCGATGATATCTGGTCCGCTTCGGACAAGATCAAGCATGCTGCGGCCTATGCCGTTCTCACCCTTGCGGGGGGGCGGTTTTTTGTACTGCTGACCCCTCATCCGGTTCGGGGGTGGGCGTGGGCCCTGGGCTGTTCGGTGGTGTACGGCGCGGTCATGGAGGGCTGTCAGGCCGTTGCCGGCACGGGCCGCTTCAGCGAATTCGGCGACTTCGTCGCCAACGGCGTGGGAGCCGGGCTGGTTTTTGCCGCCGTACTTATCGGGGCGCTTCGCCGCGGAGCGTAGGCCGCAGATTTGTCAGGTTTGCGTTACCTCGACAATCGAGTCGTAGGCCGCATCCAGAAGGTCTTGCAGGGCCTGTTCGTCGATGGTCAGGGGGGGCATGAAATAGACGACATTTCCCAGGGGGCGCAGCAGCGCCCCTTTTTGCAGCGCCTTTTTGAACACTTCAAGCCCCCTTCTCTGTTGCCACGGGAAGGGGGTTTTGCTCTTTTTGTCCTGTACCAGTTCGACGGCTGCCACCATGCCGCAACGGCGAAATTCGCCCACCGTGTCGAGCTGTTCAAAACGCTCTGCGCCGGCATCCAGGAGATTCATTTTGGGCGGGAGCTGGTCGAGGATCTTTTCTTCCTCGAAAATTTTCAGCACTTCGACCGCCAATGCGCACGCCAGCGGATTGCCCGAGTAGGAATGGCTGTGCAGAAAGGCCTTCATCGTCTGGTAGTCGTCGTAAAAAGCGTCGTAGATCGCCTGGTGGGTCAGCACGACGGCAAGCGGCATGTAGCCCCCGGTGATCCCTTTCGACAGGCACATGATGTCGGGCGCGACCCCGGCATGTTCGTTGGCGAACAGGCGCCCGGTGCGGCCGAATCCGACGGCGATTTCATCGGCAATATAGTGTACCTGGTAGCGGTCGCACAATGCCCTGAGTTTCTTCAGGTATTCGGCAGAGTAGATGCGCATGCCGGCCGCCCCCTGAATCAGCGGCTCGATGATGATGCCGGCGATGTTTTCATGCTCGCGGGCCACCAGGGTTTCCATCTTTTCGAAACATTCGGCGTTGCAGCCTTCGCGGGTCAGTCCGTAAGGGCAGCGATAGCAGTCCGGCCCTTGCACCTGGTACTCCTCCAGGAGCATGGGCCGGTAGATTTCCCGATAGAGATCGCACCCGCTGACCGACAGGCAGCCGATGGTTTCGCCATGATAGGCTTCGGTGATCGAAACAAAGCGGGTTTTTTGGGGTTTTCCCACCTGTTGCCAGTACTGGAAGCTCATTTTCAGGGCCGCTTCGACGGCCGAGGAGCCGTTGTCGGTAAAAAAGACCTTGCAGAGATCTCCGGGAGTCAGCTCCGCGAGCCTGCGGGCAAGCTCGACTCCAGGCTCATGGGTAAACCCTGCAAAGATATGGTGCGACACCTTGCCGGCCTGGTCGATCAGTGCCCTGTTCAAGCGCGGGTGGTTGTGTCCGAAGATGTTGACCCACCAGGAGGATACGCCGTCGATATAACTGCGGCCGTCGCTGTCGTAAAGATAGACCCCGTCTGCGTGGCTGATGGGGATCGGCGGCATCGATTCCAGGTCTTTTTCCTGGGTGCAGGGGTGCCAGACGTGTTTGCGGTCGAGTCTCTGGATCTCTTCGGAGGTCATGGGTACACCGTAATAAGTTAAATTCCCAGGGCTGCCAGCAGCCAGGGGAGGGACGGAAGGGCGTTGAGTTGGGCGGCCAGTGCCTCAACCTGTTCCTCGGGCGAAGCCGAAACGTGGTCGAGTACGCCAAGAAGGTCGGCCGAGGCCAGCGAGGCCAGGGCATGGGGCGCCCCTTTTTCGGCGTCATTCGGCTCTTTGGGCATGTTGTTGATCATGAAGCCGGCCAGGGGGATCTCCATCGTCCGTGCCGCAAAAAGGGTCAGCAGCGTGTGGTTGATCGTCCCCAGGCCGGGCCGACATACGGTCAGCAGGGGCAGTCCGATATCGCGGGCCAGGTCTGCCACCAGCAGGCCGCCGGCCAGGGGGACCATCAGTCCGCCGGCCCCTTCGACGATCAGAAACTCATGCTGGCTTGCGAGTTGGCGGGCGATCTGGCCGAGATGGCCGAAATCGATATGAACCGACTCGCGTCGGGCGGCCTCTGAAGGCGCCAGCGGAGCACGCAGTCGATAGGGACAGATGAGCGCATCGTCGTCGGTCGTCCCGGAGGCCCATTTCAGAAGGCGCCCGTCGGGGCCGAGTTCGGACGGGTTTTCAACCCCCGACTCGACCGGTTTCATGACCCCTGCGTCGATGCCCCTCTCGCGCAGAAACCGGGCCAGGGCAGCGGCAAAAAGGGTTTTGCCGACTCCGGTGTCGGTCCCGGTAACGAAAATCCCCCTGGGGCGATCAGCAGCAGCCATTGATTTCCACCTCGCCATCCCGGAACATCTGCAGGTCATCCTCGCGATTGCGGCCGCAGGTCGTCAGGTAGTTCCCCACCATGGTGCCGCTGGCACCGGCCATGAACATCCACGACTGGTAATCTTTCAGATTTTGCTCCCGGCCGCCGCAGACGCTGATGCGCTTTTGCGGAAGGAGGTAGCGGAACAAGGCGATAATGCGGATGCAGTCGAGCGGTTTAAGATCGTTTGCCCCCTCGAGGGGGGTGCCTGGAATCGGGTTGAGGAAGTTGAGCGGCACCGAGTCGACGTTCAGTTCCCTGAGGGTGAAGGCCATCTCGACCCGTTGCTCGAGCGATTCGCCGAGGCCGAAGATGCCGCCGCAGCAGACTTTCATGCCGATTTTCTTGGCCAGCTTGACCGTGTCGACATCCTCATCGTAGGCATGGGTACTGCAAATGTTGGGAAAGAAGGAGCGGGCCGTTTCAAGGTTGTGGTGGTAGGTGACGCATCCTGCATCGTACAGGGCCTGCGCCGTGGCTTCATCCAGGATGCCGAGCGACGCCGAGGGGGCGATGCTGGTGGTGCCCCGGATCTCGCGGATGGCGGCCAAAACAGAGTCGAGCTCTTCGCCGGCGCG
Organism: uncultured Desulfuromonadales bacterium; assembly: GCA_945787285.1. GTDB lineage: Bacteria > Desulfobacterota > Desulfuromonadia > Desulfuromonadales > Trichloromonadaceae > CALZIC01. The sequence goes on along the minus strand of CALZIC010000120.1, from coordinate 7,209 downwards.
GATCCGGGTGCCGCTGGTCACGATTCCGTAGCAGTGAGACCCTTCTTCCTGGGCCTGGCGCGCACCGGCGACAATCTCTTCATACGAGCGCAGGGGGTATACCGGAGCGTCGGTCTGGTGGTGGGTCGACTGGGCGCAGAACGCGCAGTTCTCGGCACAACGCCCCGATTTGGCATTGATAATGGAACACAATTCTATTGCGTTGCCAAATGTCTTTTCCCGCAGCAAACTGGCTCCCGCCAGGATAAAGTTGAGATCGGCGCCCCTGGCCTGGAGGATGGCAAGGGCTTCTTCCTGTGTCGGGGCCTCACCTGTTCGGGCTTTTTCTATCAGGGTCATGGTCGTTGGGGTCATTGTTGGTCTCCTGTCGTTTTTTTCATGGGAACAAGACGGGATTATAAGGGTTTCTGTCTGATTGTCAACCTGTTTAGGGTTGGAGGTTCACAATTGATGTCTCTGGAAAATAGGCTAAAATATCAAAAATGGGTAAGGATTTTACATATCGTATTGACAGATTAGATTTACAGTGATAAAACACCATTTTATTTCTATTATTTATCAGGATGGCAGGCATGATTAAACAGTTGGTAGGAAAGAAGCTTAAGTCAACCCGGTTGCGAAATGACATGACCATTCAGGATCTGGCTGACCGGTCAAAGGTCTCGTCCAACATGATATCAAGGATCGAAAGGGGGCTCACCGTGCCCTCGGTCGAAATTCTGATGAAGTTGGCCAATGCTTTCGGGATGAGCATTAATTATTTCGTCGAAGAGGCGGAGAAGGGCTCGACGGTTGTCCTGACCAGAAAAGGGCAGGGCGAACCGATATTCTTCTTTGAGGACAAGCATCAGATCACCAGCCTGACCCAGGGGATTCGCGACCCCAATTTTGCCGTCTTTTACGACACCCTGGAAGAGGGGTGCAGCAGCGGAGAGGGGGGCATGGTTCATACCGGCGAAGAGTTCGCCCTGGTGCTCGAAGGACGACTAGAGTTCAATGTCAACAACGAACATCATGTGCTTGGCCAGGGGGACTCGCTGATTTTCAAGGCGTCGATTCCGCATACCTGGAAGAATGTCCATGACGGGAAGACGGTCGTTATGTGGGTCGTATCCCCGGCCCCTAACCTGGCCCAATAGTCGTTGTCGCACTTGGAATTGAAGTCTTCCTGGTTGTTCCCTGGAGAAGTTGAATGAAGACCAAAAAAATCGTTGGCAAAAAACTCAAGGCGATCCGTCTTAAAAAGGATATGACCATCCAAGACCTGGCGAAGAGGTCCAAGGTGTCATCTAACATGATTTCCCGCATCGAGCGTGGTCTGACGATTCCCTCGGTGGAGATCCTGTTGAAGCTCGCCGGGGTTTTTGACAAGAGCATCAATTATTTCGTCGAAGAGGTGAGCACCACCCATGAGGTCGTGTTCAGCACCCCGGGTACCCGCGACCAAACGGTCTACGATGATGAGAGCAATATGCACACCGAGTCTTTCACCTCGGGCCTGCGTGACCCCCAGTTCATGTCGTTTTACTGTACCGTGCCCAAAGGGGGGACCAGCGGTGTTAAAAATATGTATCACCCCGGGGATGAACTTATCTATGTACTTGAGGGGCAGATAGAGGTTACAATCGCCGGTGAAAAGCATTCCCTTAGCCCGGGCGACAGCATCTCTTTCAAGTCGCATCTTCCGCACCGCTGGGACAATGTCGGTGAGGGCGATGCCAAGGTGATCTGGACCCTTTCCCCTTTCACCACTATTTAGAGAACTTTCTATTCTTTATGAGTCTTCTGAAGCGCATTTTTGGCAGTAAGCATCCGCTCGATTCCGTCAGGCGGTTGGTGGCCCAGAGCCGCTGGGCCGAAGCCCTAGTCTCCGGAGAGTGTATTGACCGCAGCTCTCTTACTTCCGAACTCCTCGAGGAATTGCAGCAGCTCCTTGTTCAGGCCGGCGACTCGCTGGCTGAGATGAACATTTCAGAGGGGGAGGCCTGCTTGAGGGGCGGCGATACGGCAAGGGCCCATGAGCATTTCGCTCTTGCGGCCACCCATGCCTGCGATGAGGATCTCAAGCAGCGGGCCCATTCAGGCCTCGCTTGGCTTCGGGGTGTTGTGCCTCCGGGTGTTCAGCAGAGCAGGTGGCTGACGAAGGGGCCTCCGAGGGGCTGGATGCCGAATCGCGGCTTGAGCTTTTGCTTGCCACATACCCTGAACAGCTCGCTGACCTTTATGCACAAAAAAGCGAGACCTTCCGCACCGCTTTTCTCCATGCCCACGACGGGAACGACAAGGAGGCGCTGGCGGCATTTGACCGGGTCGACAACAGCGAGAGAGACGAGCTTTACTTCTTCGAGCGCGGTTCGCTGCTGGTACGCACGCAGAAAGCCGCTGCAGGCCGTCGTGACCTGGAAAAGGCCGCGGTGGCCAATGGCCCGTTTTTTCCTGCCCTGGAAAGCCTTGTGATGCTCGATCGTGCTGAAAAGAAGCTCGATGCCGCTGAAAAGCGTCTTCAGGGGATGCTTGATCTTGGAATAAATCCGGGCTATTGCCATGGCGAACTGGCAGCACTCTATGCTACTCGCGGCCTGGCGGACAAATCGCTTGCGCACTGTGAACGCGCCATCGCCTCCGGCTCGGCGGCCCCCGAAATACGGGTTCTTTTGGCCTCCCTGCTTGAGCAGCAAGGGGATCTCGAGGGGGCAGAAAGGCAGCTGGGTGCTCTGTCCGGGTCGGGTTGTTCCGGTTCGGCCAATATTGCTTTGGCCGAATTCTGGCTTCGCCACGATAAATCGGTCGCCAAAGCCCTGGAGGCCTTCAAAGGGGCCTGTCGTAAAGAGCCAGGCAACCCGTACTGGGTCTTTCGCATCGCCCAGGCCTATCTCGCACTGGGCTGGAAGAAAGAGGGCCTTCCGATGCTGAAAACAGTCGTCGATCATCCCGAACTTGATCCGCATTATGGGGAAGAAGCGCGGCTTCTTCTTGATTCTTGTACTAAGTAGCTGAAAACTCATGTGCTTACCCTTGACAGTTGGGCTAACGGAAGTATACTCTACCCGTAAATAGGTCAATGAAATTCCCCGCTTTGAGGAACATTGTCGTATGTGACCACAGGGAGGCCCTATGAATAAGTCAGAACTGGTGGAAAGCCTGGCCGAATCCAAGAGTTTGACCTACAAGAAGTCGGAAGAAATTGTCAATATAATCTTCGACTCCATGACCGATACGCTGGTTGAAGGAGGGCGCATCGAGATTCGGGGCTTCGGCAGTTTTGTCGTCAAGGATTACAAGGCTTACATGGGGCGCAACCCCAAAACCGGGGAGGTTATCGAGGTCAAACCCAAAAAGCTGCCCTTTTTCAAAGTCGGCAAAGAACTACGCGAGCGGGTCGACTCGTAAACTCTATTTCATCCGAACTTATACATTTTATTTTTCGTACGCCCGGAACGCGCCGTCGTTTCCGGGCATTCGTTTTGGATGGGCCTTTCGTTCTATTTCCGAAGCGCCGGCCCGCTCTGTGTTGAGTACAGTCCTTTGTGTCGCCGGACCAGCCCAATGAACCTCTTCCTGTCTATCCGGAGCTTTCATGCTGATTCCTCACCGCAACCGTTTTCCAGAAATTGCAGAGTCGGCCTACATCCAGCAGAGTGCCGCTGTCATCGGCGATGTTAAGATCGGCGAAGAGTCGAGCGTCTGGTTTAATGTCGTCATTCGCGGCGATGTCAATTATATCCGTATCGGCAATCGTACCAACGTGCAGGATGGGTCGGTGATTCATGTCACCCACGATACCCACCCGACTTTCATCGGAGACGATGTGACCATTGGGCACAATGTGACGCTGCATGGGTGTACCATCGAGAATCGCTGTCTTATCGGAATGGGCGCGGTCGTGCTCGATGGTGTCGTTGTCGGTGAGGACTCGATGGTCGCTGCAGGGGCGGTGGTGGCGCCGGGCACCCGGATTCCTCCGCGCAGTCTGGCCATTGGAGCGCCCGCGCGGATAAAGCGATCGCTTTCCGATCAGGAGGTGGCGCACCTGAAGCAGTCGGCCCTGAATTACCTCGGCTACATGCAGGATTATCTTGATCCGCAGGGCGAGTGAGTCGATTGTTTGCTGCGTGGTTACGGGTTGATTTGCGACAGTTCGAAATGTTATTTGTAAAGCATTGGCGCAGGAGCCAGATTTATGATGATGTCAAAAGGTGTTTCATGAAAAGGTGCTTCTGTCTCGTGGTGGCAGCCTGGTTGGCGGGCGGGTTGACGCTGCTCTCTGCCTCGGAGACTCCGGCGTCTCAGGCGGCAGGCGATTTTTCTGCAACTGAACCGCGGTTGGCCTTGCTGGAGGTGGCGGTTTCGCCCCAGGGGGACGAGGTTGTCGTTGATCCCCTGCAGCGCCTCGAGATTCCCGGGGACATGAAGAGGGAAGCCATCGCCATCGCACCCTTTGTCGCAGGTCGTAAAACTCCCGTGATCAATCGGCCTGTCTCTGCCGTGGTGGTCAGACAATTCCGGCTCCCGGAATCGACGTTCGGCGAGGACCCGCATCATCTTTCCCCGCAGGGGGAGGAGGACCTTTTTCTCATCGCCGATGCGCTGCGAAAGGGGCCTGCAGAATATCTCCTTCGCATTGACGGCCATACCGACAACCAGGGGTCTGACAGCTACAACGAGAAACTGGCCCGTGAACGTGCAGTGGCCGCCGGAATCCACCTGAGTTTGCGCAACGGCATATCGCCTGGGCTCCTTTTTGTCAAAGGGGTCGGGGAAAAAGAGCCGATCGAGAGCAACCGCACCGCGGAAGGACGCAGCCGCAACCGGCGCCTCGAAATTCTGGTTCTCAGGCCTGCTCGAACCGTTCGCTAAGGCGCCCTTCGGCGCACTTTTTTTAAGACTTGCAAAGTGGTTTTGAATGGGAACCGTATGGCTGGAGCCGATCTGAAAAACCTGAAAGAGAGTGCCCTTTTTAACCTCATGGCGGATTCGGAAATCGACGTACTGACCGAAATCTTCCAGGAAAAAAAAATGGGCGCCGGCACCACCGTGTTTATCGAGAACATGCCGGGGGAGTCGCTTTACCTGGTCCGGCGTGGGGCGGTGCAAATTTCCAAAATGATTGCCGAGGGGGACGAGCAGACCCTGGTCGTGCTAGGGGCTGAAGACTCTTTTGGAGAAATGGCCGTTCTGGATGGGGCCCCGCGTTCCGCCACGGCCCGGGTGCTTGAGGAAGCTACTCTGCTCAGTGTCAAAAAAAGTGATTTTGAGGACCTTTGCGATAAAAATCCATCACTTGCCCTGAAGCTGATGCGCAACATTATCCGGATTTTCAGTCAGCGCATTCGTGAGAATAACGAAGAGTATCGTGAGATGCTGATCTGGGCTCTGGACCGTTCTTCTGATAGCTGAATATCCTCCCGAATTCCCTTCTTATTAAAATTCTTCGGCAACCTGCCGATTAGCAAAGGCAAGACATCTCCCCGCGTCCATCGCCTGTCATCTTTTATCTCCCCTTTTCCATTGAAAAAGCACCACCCATCAGTTATAGTCCCCCCCGTTAAAGGGGGAGGACCGCTGTGGCTCTATCCTGCATGCTGGATTCTCAAAAAAGTGAAGTTATACCAATCTGTTGCAGTAGTTCCGGGGCAGGGGCCTTGTCGGTGACGCAGGCCTGATTTTGATGTTAGACGTTTTGTTGAATGAGAAGGTGATTTTCGGTCTGGTCGGGGGGCTTGGTCTCTTCCTCTTCGGTATGAAGATCATGTCCGAGGGATTGCAGAAGATTGCTGGCGATCGGATGCGCAGAATTCTGGCCGCCCTCACCAACAACCGCTTTATCGGCATGCTGGTTGGCCTCGCCGTTACCGCTATCATTCAGTCGTCCAGCGCTACCACCGTCATGGTCGTCGGTTTCGTCAATGCCGGGCTGATGTCCCTGGTGCAGTCGATCGGGGTTATCCTCGGGGCTAATATCGGCACCACGATAACCGCCCAGTTGATCGCGTTCAAGATTACCAAGTATGCACTGCCTGCCATCGGCATCGGTGCCGCTCTCAAACTTTTCGCCCGGGGCAAGAAGTGGACCTATGTCGGTGAGATCGTGCTCGGCTTCGGTATCCTTTTCTATGGTCTGTCGACCATGAAGCATGCCTTCGATCCGGTCAAGGCCAGCACTGAATTCCGCGATATCTTTTACCTGGTCGGCGAAAACCCCCTGCTCGGCGTGGCGATCGGTGCGATTCTGACCGTCATTGTACAGAGCAGTAGCGCGACCATCGGTATCACCATCGCGCTGGCTACCAGCGGGCTCCTTTCCTTTCCGGCGGCGGTCGCCCTGATCATGGGGGAGAATATCGGTACCACCATTACCGCAAACCTGGCGGCAATCGGGACCAACCTCGCGGCCAGGCGAACCGCCTTCGCCCACTTTCTGTTTAACTTTTTGGGCACCGCCCTTATGCTGTTGCTGCTTCCTGTGTTCATGGGCTTTGTCGACAGTATCACCCCCGGCAACGCCGACCTTATTGTGCAGAGCGATCAGCAGGCTCAAGCTTTGGGGGTCACGGTCGGGGACAAGCCTTACATCGCGCGGCATATCGCCAATACCCACTCGTTGTTCAATGTCGTCAACACCCTGGTCTTTCTGCCCCTGGTCGGCATTCTGGCCAAGCTCACCACCATGATCATCCGCGGTCGTGAGGAGGACCAGGAGTTCCACCTCAAGTTCATCGACAACCGGGTTCTCAACACGCCGCCGATCGCCGTCGGCCAGGCCCGCTCCGAAACCAAGCGGATGGGGCAAATTGCGCACGAAATGGTGGAAGAGACCCTTGCCTATCTTCGAGACGGCAATGAAAAGCGCATAGACGCCCTGGAGAAAAAGGAAGAAACCGTCGATCTGCTGCAGCGGGAAATTCTCGATTTTTTGGTTGCTTTGTCGCAGAAATCGATTTCCCAGGAAACCTCAAAAATCATCGGCTCGTTGATGAACATGGTCAATGACCTCGAGAGGGTGGGCGATCATTGTGAAAACCTCTGGCGTCTCGGCCAGCGCAAAGCCAACCAGAAGATCACCTTCTCCGAGTCCGGCGACGAGGAGCTCAGGGAAATCGGTGACAAGACCCGGGAGTTTCTCCAGTTTGTCCTCTCCGGTTTTGAGCGTGGCGACGTGACGATTCTCGAGAAAGCCCGCCATATGGAAGATACGGTCGACTACCTCGA
>CALZIC010000119.1 GCA_945787285.1 uncultured Desulfuromonadales bacterium | reverse complement strand
CCACCAGCGGCTCGAGCACCCGCACCACCTCGCGGTTGGAGGCGAAGGAGGCCAGGGCCTCGGCCACCGTCAGCTCGAGCACCCCGGCGATCGAGCGGGTCTGCCCGTCGTCGAGTTCGAGCCGCACCTCGAGGATCTCGGGCCTGTAGCGGCTGCCGTCGCAGTCGGGGCAGCGCAGGTAGACGTCGCTTAGGAACTGCATCTCCACGTGCTCGAAGCCGTTGCCGCCGCAGGCCGGGCAGCGTCCCTTGCCGGCGTTGAAGCTGAAGGTGCCGGCGGTGTACTCCCGCGCCTTGGCCAGGGGGGCGGTGGCGAAGGCCTTGCGGATGGCGTCGAAGGCGCCGACGTAGCTCGCCGGGTTGGAGCGTGCGGTGCGCCCGATCGGCGACTGGTCGACCAGCACCACGTCGCGGACCTGCTCGTGGCCGCGGATGGTGCGGTGGGCGCCCGGCGGCTCCAGCGGCCGGCCTTTCAGTTTGCACAGGCCGTGGTAGAGGATTTCCTGGATCAGGGTCGACTTGCCCGAGCCGCTGACCCCGGTGACGCAGACCAGCCGTTCCAGGGGGATCGAAACGTTTATCGATTTGAGGTTGTTTTCCTGTGCTCCGAGGATCTCGAGGCGTTTCTCCCCCGGTTTACGGAGTGCGTGCCGGCCGCTCACACTCTTGTGCCCCTTCAGGTATTGAGCGGTCAGGGTTTTGCCGTGATCGAGCAGCCTGGCCGGGGTGTCGAAAAAGACGACCTCGCCGCCGTGCTCCCCCGGTCCGGGGCCGATGTCGAGAATGCGGTCGGCTGCCAGCATCACCTGCGGGTCATGCTCCACCACCAGAAGTGAGTTGCCGGCGTTCCGCAGGCGGTGCAGCACCTCGACCAGGCGCCCCACGTCGCGCGGGTGCAGGCCGATGCTCGGTTCGTCGAGGACGAACAGGGTGTTGACCAGCGAGGTGCCGAGCGCCGTGGTCAGGTTGATGCGCTGCACCTCGCCCCCCGAGAGGGTGCGCGACTGGCGGTCGAGGCTGAGATAACCGAGGCCGACTTCGACGAGGAAACGCAGGCGCGAACGGATGCCGTCGAGAAGCAGGTCGGTCGCCCGGTCGAGGGGGGCGGGCAGGCGGATCTTTTCGAAGAAGTCGGCGCAGCGGTCGATCGGCAGCTGCATCACGTCGTGCAGACACAGCCCCGGCAGATCGGCGAAGCGTTCCGCGTCCATCGTCACCCCTTCGGGGCGGAAACGTCGCCGGGGCGGGAGCACCCTGTGCGAGCCTTCGCGGCTGCCCACCCGCCACAAGAGCGCCTCGGGCTTGAGGCGCGCCCCCCGGCAGTCGGGGCAGACGTCGTAGGAGCGGTACTTGGAGAGGAGCACCCGGATGTGCATCTTGTAGGCCTTGGTTTCCAGCCAGTCGAAAAAGCGCCGCACCCCGTACCATACGCCTTTTTCCCAGCCTCCTTCGCCTTCTAGCACCCACTCCTTCTGCTCGTCGGCCAATTCGCTCCAGGCGATGTCGGTGGGGACGCTTCGCTTGCGGGCAAAGCGCAGCAGGTCGTTCTGGCATTCGCGGTTGGACTCGGTCTGCCACGGCTTGACGGCGCCCGCTGCAAGGCTCAGGGACGGGTCGGGGATCACCAGGTCGTAGTCGACCCCGATGGTGCGCCCGAACCCCCGGCAGGCGTCGCAGGCCCCCAGGGGCGAATTGAAGGAGAAGAGGTGGGGGGCCGGTTCCTGGTAGTGCAGGTCGCAGTCGGGGCAGTGCAGATCGCTGGAGAATCTCAGCGGCGCGCCCGGACGCTTCTGATCGTCCAGAGCATAGATCGTCACCCGACCGCGGCCGTGGCTCAGGCAGGCCTCGAGCGCCTCGATGAGGCGGCCGCGTTTGCCGGGGGAAAGGCGCAGCCGGTCCTGGATCACCTCGAGGACCGCGGCCGTTTCGCTGTGAAAGCGGGTGTAGCCCTGGGCGAGCAGGTGCTCCTTGACCTCGGCGGCGGTGAAGTTGGCGGGGATGGCCACGGGAAAGGTGACCAGGGCGTTCGGTTCCTCGTCTGGGGCCCGCTCCAGCAGGCGGTCACAGATGCTCTTGGGGGTGTCGCGCTCCACCTGGTGCCCGCAGCCTTTACAGTAGAGCCGCGCCGCCCGGGCGAAGAGGAGCTTGAGGTGGTCGTTGAGCTCAGTCATGGTGCCGACGGTGGAGCGCGAGGTGCGCACCGGGTTGGTCTGGTCGATGGCGATGGCCGGGGGAATCCCCTCGATGCTGCCGGTGCGGGGCTTGTCCATGCGGTCGAGGAACTGTCGGGCGTAGGGAGAGAAGGTCTCCACGTAGCGCCGCTGCCCCTCGGCGTAGATGGTGTCGAAGGCCAGCGACGACTTGCCCGAGCCGCTCACCCCGGTGACTACGATCAGCTCGCCGAGGGGGATTTCGAGGTCGAGGTTTTTGAGGTTGTTCTGGCTGGCCTTTTTTATGACGATGCGATCGGACATGACGGGGGATTCCCTGTTCTCTGTTTGGGTTGAATCCTATTGAGGGGGAACACCGAAAAAACATCGCGGTTAAAACCGCTCCTACAATCATCGGCAAGAGCTCTGACAAATCTGTGGGAGCGAATTCAATCGCGATTTTTAACCTAAAAAGGGCTGTCCCTCCTGCGGGACAGCCCCATAGATGATTCGGCTGGAAGCCGGGTCAATGCGAGGTCTCCTCTTCGGGGGGGAGCCCCTCGCATTCTTCAGGGCTCCAATTCTCCTCCCGGGTGCCGACCTGAACCTTCAGCGTGCTGCCGCAGCAACGGATGACTTCCCCCTCGGTGTTGCTGGAGCATTCGCGAACATAACGTTTTCCACCATGGGAAACGGCTTGACAGACATTGGTCAGTTCCTCACCTTTCATTTTCGTTTCCTCCGCATGGGTGAATGACCTGAAACAGTTGCTTCTTTCCCTTTTATTTTGCCATGAGGGCCGGCGTTGTCAAAAACGCCAGAACGAAAGGTTATGCGACCGGCAAGCGGATGCGGAAGGTGGTGCCGCCGTCTGCGGGGCTTTCAACGGAGATGCTCCCCTTGAGGGCCTTGATGATGCCGTAGGAAACCGAAAGGCCCAGGCCGGTGCCGCGCTGCTTGGTGGTGAAGAACGGGTTGAAGATCTTGGTGCGGATTTCTTCGGGAATCCCGGGCCCGGTGTCGCCGAAACGGATTTCCACCGTGTCGCTGTCGAGGCGGCAGGCGACGCTCAGGGTCCCCTGGCCGTCCATGGCCTGCAGGGCGTTGACGATGATGTTGGTAAAGACCTGGCGGAGACGTTCGCTGTCGCCGACGATGGGGGGGAGATCGGCCCAGGCGGACATGTCGATTTTCACGTTCTCCACCGGCTCGTGGTGCCTGACCTGGGCGAGGACCTCCTCGATGATTTTGTTGATGCGCACCTGCTCGGGGTGGATGGCCTGCTCCCGGGCGAAGGCCAGCATGTTCTGGGTGATCCGAGAGACCCGCTCGGTCTGTTTGAGGATCTCCTCGGCTTCTTCCCGGCCGTCGGAGTCGGTGGCGAGCTGCATCAGCAGAATCTCCACGTTGCCGCGGATGATGGCGGCAGGGTTGTTGATTTCGTGGGCGACCCCGGCGGCCAGCGAGCCGATGGCGGCCAGCTTTTCACTGCGCAGCAGTTCTTCCTGTGCCTTGATCAGCTCCAGGCTTTTTTCTTCGAGCTGGGCGGTGCGCTCGGCGACCTTCTGCTCCAGTTCGCGGTTGAGGCTCTGCAGTTCATGGTCCCGTTCCTTGAGGGCGGTAGTCATATGGTTGAAGGTTTCGGTCAGGTGACCGATCTCATCCTGGCTGGCGACCGGCAGGGTCACCTCCCGCTCTCCGGCCGCTACCTGCTCAGCTGTTGCGGCCAGTTCGAGCACCGGTCTCGAGAGGTGGCGGGCGATCACCCGTGCCATCAGGCCGCCGAGGGCGCAGCCGAGGGCGAGCAGGCCGAGCAGAATCCAGAACGCTTTCGACTTGAGGGCAACAAAGGGTTTTTCGAGCAGACCGACATAAAGAGCACCGATCGGCTTTCCTTCGCCGTTAACGATCGGTTCGTAGGCGGTCAGGTACCATTCGTCGACGACCCGGGCCCGGGCCAGCCAGGGCCGTCCCTGCTTGAGAACCGCCTCGGCAACTTCGGGGGACACCCGTGTGCCGAGTGCTCTCTGACCGCTTTTCAGGCGAATGGTGGTGGCCACCCGCAGATCTTCGAGAAAGATGGTCGCGCTGCCGACCCCTGTCCCCTCGAAGCTTTCGCGGCCATAGACCAAATCCTTGATGCGGTCGACCAGATCGAGGTTGTTGTTGAGAAGGACCCCGCCGTAGAGGCATCCGAGCACCACCTCGGCGCTGTCGTGCACGGCGGTGGCGCCGACCAGGAACATGCCGCGCCGCTCCGGTGCCTGCTCCCCGAGGCTGGAGGTGACGATCTGGGTTCGGTCGGCCAGGTCGTACCCTTCATGGAGCAGGTCGTCGGCGCCGATCAAAAGTGTTCCCGCGTAGTCTTCTCCCGCCAGCACACGGGCGATAAAGGGGAGGGGCTCCGAGGGCTTTTGGGGTGATGCCGTCTTGGAGCTGCGAATGACGATGTTGCCGAGCCGGTCGGTCAGGTTGAGGATGTCGAGATGCTCGCGTTTGCGGATTTCGTCGAGTTCGGCGGCCATGCGGGGCAGGTCGTGGCGCCTCAGGGCTTCGACCAGACCGGCGGAATGGGCGGTAAAACGGACCACGTCCTGGACCCTGTCCCGTTCATGATTGAGAACTGCGCGGGCGGCATTGAGGTCGTTGCGGACCTTTTTCTGCGTTTCGCCGACGATCCAGGCGCTGATCAGGTAGGAGGCTGCCAGCGATACCAGGATCAGGATGACGACCAGCGGGGTGACCGCGGCCAGGGTCAGTTTGCCGCGAATCGAGCGGATTCCGAAGTGGAGTTTACTCATGGTTCCTTTTTCAGGTCGTCCGGGGTGAGACCGAATTCCTTGATTTTGCGGTCGAGGGTTTTGCGGGTGATGCCGAGGATTTGCGCCCCCTGGCTTTTGTTCCAATCGGTGAGGCGCAGGGCGCGGATCACCTGCCGGCGTTCGGCATCCCTGAGGCTCAGGGGCTCTTCACCCGCGTCTTCGGCCGGCGCGGTTCGCCGTCCCGCCTTGAAGGGGAGAAGGGCGGTGGTGAGCATCCCCCCGCGGGCCAGGATGGTGCAGCGCTCCATAACGTTTTCCAGTTCGCGGACGTTGCCTGGCCAGTGGTAGCTTTTGAGGGCCTCGAGGGCCGCTTCATCGATCCCTTCGACGCTGCGGCGGGTTTTAGCGGCGATCTTTTTAAGAAAATGGCGGACCAGCGGTTCGATGTCTTCCGGTCGCTCGCGCAGCGGCGGCAGGTTGAGGGTGATGACGTTGAGCCGGTAGAAGAGGTCTTCGCGGAAGCGCCCTTCGGCCACTTCTTGCTCGAGGTTCTTGTTGGTGGCGGCGACGAAGCGTACATCGACCCGCCTGGTCTTGGTCGAGCCGACCGCAATAAACTCCCCCTCCTGCAGCACCCGCAGCAGCTTGGCCTGCAGGGCCGGGGAGAGATCTCCCACTTCGTCGAGAAACAGGGTTCCCTCGTGGGCCTCTTCGAGCAGCCCTTTCTGGGCCTGGGCGGCTCCGGTAAAGGCTCCCTTGACGTGGCCGAACAACTGGCTCTCGAGCAGAGTTTCCGAAAGGGCGGCGCAGTTGATGGCGAGCAGGCGGTTGCCTGCGCGGGGGCTGGCGTAATGAATGGCACCGGAGACCAGCTCCTTGCCGGTGCCGCTTTCGCCCAAAATCAGCACGCTCGAATCGCTGTCGGCAACGGCCAGGGCCAGCTCGTAGACTTCCCGGAATTTCTCGCTTTGGAAAACCGGCGGTCCGGGAATGGTCCGTTCTTGCAGCTCCTTTTTCAGCGAACTGTTTTCTACGCGAAGGCGCTGCTGCTCCAGGGTGTGTTGGACCAGGGCGAAGAGTTTCTCCTGGGGGAACGGCTTGCTGAGGTAGTCGTGGGCGCCGATCTTCATCGCCTCGACGGCCGTTTCGATGGTGCCGTGGCCGGTCATCATGATCACCGGCAACTCGGGGCGGGCCTTTCGGGCCCGGCGCAGCACCTCGATGCCGTCCATCTCGGGCATCTTCACGTCGAGCAGCAGCAGGTCGGCCGTGCTGTCGGTCTCCTCGACGGTGCGTACCAGCAAGGTGGGGCTGGCGAAGGTGTCGACCTGGTAGCCCCAGCTCTGCAGCATCTTGCTCAGGTAGCGGCGCATCCCCTCTTCGTCGTCACAGACCAGTATCTTTATCTCCATGAAACCTCGTATTGTTTCAGCTGAAATGTTGCTTTGTTCTGCGCTTGAATGTTTTCTCCCTCCCCCGCAAGGGGAGGGGATGAAGGCGGCTATGTGCCTATGGCCATCCTGAATGGAACTAATGATACACGCAATTTCCGTCCCATTCTAACCCGATTGCGTCCCTGTTCTGAAAAAAATGACGATTAAGGGGGCTTATCTCCGGTTGGGTGGTGTACGGCGGTGGTTATCGGGGGCTCTCAGGTGGGTCGAAACGACCCGGTCGGGAAAGAAGTATCCACCCCTGTTCCCACTCCAATAAACAGGACCCCAATTGTTTTAAAGAGTATAAACCAGTTTTATCAGGCCCTTGTGAGGCATCTCTCATTCTGTAAACACTTTGGCACATCTGTTGCGCAAAGAACTCCGCAGTTTCTGCCATAGCATGGCCAAATTAGTTTTCGTCCGGAAATGGTTCATTTCCGCCGTGGCGGTGTCAATCTGCTGCCTTGCTGGTGCGACGTACGGTGTACGCCTCCGCGCAAGGCTTTGATTTCCTGGCCACGAGGAAAAATCTCTCGTTTCCAATACGAAAACCAAATGGCGCCATCCGGAGTTTCCGGATAGGCACAAATTAAAAAAGGAGAGAAAGTCACATGGGTATTTCGAGACGGAACTTTCTGAAAGGCGGCGGACTGGCCGCCGGGACCCTGGCGGTCACCGGCAAACCGGCCCATGCCAGCGTCGATTCAGAGCAGCTGCGCACCAAGGGGCTGCAGACAAGCACCACGGTCTGTCCCTACTGTGCGGTCGGCTGCGGCATGATCGTTCACACCAAAGACGGCAAGATCGTCAACATCGAGGGGGATCCGCAGCATCCGATCAACCAGGGCTCGCTCTGTTCCAAGGGCAGCGCCATGTTTCAGGTCGCTAACAATGAGCGCCGCCTGACCAAGGTTCAGTACCGCGCCAAAGGCAGCGACAAGTGGGAAGAGAAGTCGTGGGACTGGGCCATGCAGCGTATGGCTAAGCTCATGAAAGATACCCGTGACCGCAACTTCGTCAAGACCGAAAAGGTCGGCGGCAAGGAATACGTCGTCAACCGCAACGACGGCATGGCGATGATCGGCGCCGCCGCCCTCGACAACGAAGAATGCTACCTCTTAGGAAAGTTCGCCCGCGCCATGGGGGTCGGGTACCTCGAACATCAGGCCCGAATATGACACTCCGCTACGGTTGCCGGTCTGGCAGCCTCC
>CALZIC010000118.1 GCA_945787285.1 uncultured Desulfuromonadales bacterium | reverse complement strand
GAGTTCGGCATGGGCAGCTCCAACGAAAACAGCGCCTACGGCCAGACCCGCAACCCCTGGGACCTCGACTGCGTCCCCGGCGGATCCTCGGGGGGCTCTGCGGCAAGCGTGGCCGCCCTGCAGACGGTGGCCTCCCTCGGTACCGACACCGGCGGCTCGATCCGCCAGCCGGCGTCCCACTGCGGCGTGGTCGGCCTCAAGCCGACCTACGGCCGGGTCTCGCGCTATGGGGTCATCGCCTATGCCTCATCCCTCGACCAGGTCGGCCCGGTCACCCGCGACGTAGAGGACTGCGCCATCATGCTCGGCACCGTGGCCGGCTACGATCCGGCCGACTCGACTTCGGTGAACGCGCCGGTTCCCGACTACCTGAAAAACCTTAAGCAGGGGGTCAAAAAATCGGCCTCCCCAAAGAGTACTTCATCGAGGGCCTCGATGCCGACGTCAAGCAGGCCATCGATGCGGCCATCGCCACCTACACCGAACTCGGCGCCGAGATCGTCGAGGTCTCCCTCCCCCACACCAGCTACGCCGTGGCCTGCTACTACCTGGTGGCCACCGCCGAGGCCTCGAGCAACCTGGCCCGCTACGACGGGGTGCGCTACGGCA
The DNA here is from genome assembly GCA_945787285.1 of uncultured Desulfuromonadales bacterium. Taxonomy (GTDB): domain Bacteria; phylum Desulfobacterota; class Desulfuromonadia; order Desulfuromonadales; family Trichloromonadaceae; genus CALZIC01. The sequence goes on along the minus strand of CALZIC010000118.1, from coordinate 7,346 downwards.
AACGGGTCGACGAGGGCAACGGCCTGATCGACATGTACATGCAGAGCCGTGCCGCAGGTTTCGGCGATGAGGTCAAACGGCGCATCATGCTCGGCACCTACGGCCTCTCCTCGGGCTACTACGATGCCTATTACATCAAGGCGCAGAAGGTCCGCACCCTGATCCGCCAGGACTTTCTCGAGGCCTTCAACCAGGTCGACGTCATTCTCACCCCGGTGGCGCCGACCCCGGCCTTCCGTCTCGGCGAGAAAACAGCCGACCCGCTGCAGATGTACCTCTCCGATATTTTCACAATCCCGGCCAACCTGGCCGGCACCTGCGCCATGAGCGTCCCCTGCGGTTTCTCCGCCGAAGGCCTGCCGATCGGACTGCAGCTCATCGGCCAGCCCTTCGGCGAGGAGACCATTCTGCGCGCCGGCCACGCCTACGAGCAGGCGACCGAATGGCACAAGCGGACACCCAATATTTAAAACCCCTGAATCCGTGAGGAGTGAGGCGTAAGGCATGAGGCGTTAATCCGCAAAGCGCCGGCAAACTCACCGATTCAGGTAACCAGAACCCACGAGGTTTTTTATGCTCTCCAAATATGAAGTCGTCATCGGGCTGGAAGTGCATGTCCAGTTGACCACCGACACCAAGATATTCTGCGGCTGCTCCACCCGCTTCGGCAGCGATCCCAACTCCCAGACCTGCCCGGTCTGCCTGGGCCTGCCCGGCGCTCTGCCGGTGCTCAACCGCCGGGCGGTGGAGAACGCCATCAAGACCGGCCTGGCGACCCACTGCACCATCGCCCCCCGGTCGATCTTCGCCCGCAAGAACTACTTCTATCCCGATCTGCCCAAGGGATACCAGATCTCCCAGTTCGAGCTGCCGGTCTGCGAACACGGCCACCTGGAAATCGAAACCGAAGAGGGGGGTCCCAAGACCATCGGCATCACCCGAGCCCACCTCGAGGAGGATGCCGGTAAACTGATCCACGGCGACACCCCGGATACAACCGGCCACTCCTTCGTCGACCTCAACCGGGCCTGCACCCCGCTGCTGGAGATCGTCTCCGAACCGGACATGCGCTCGTCCGACGAGGCGATTGCCTACCTGAAGAAGCTCCACCAGATCGTGATCTATCTCGGGGTCTGCGACGGCAACATGGAGCAGGGCTCTTTTCGCTGCGACGCCAACATATCGGTCCGCCCCTGGGGACAGAAAGAACTCGGCACCCGCGCCGAGTTGAAGAACATCAACTCCTTCCGCTTCATCAAGCAGGCCATCGAATACGAGGTCGAACGCCAGGTGGAACTCATCGAGGAGGGGGGCAAGGTGGTTCAGGAAACCCGCCTGTTCGACAGCGCCACCGGCATTACCCGCTCGATGCGCGGCAAGGAAGAGGCCCACGACTACCGCTACTTCCCCGACCCCGACCTGGTGCCGCTGGTTATTTCGGAAGAGTGGATCGAAAAGGTGCGCAAGACCCTCCCCGAGCTTCCCGCAGCCAAGCTCGAGCGCTTCGTTCGCGAGTACGGCATCCCCCGCTACGACGCCGAGGTGCTCACCGCCGACCGCGCCATGGCCGAATTCTACGACCGCTGCGTCGCGCTCCACGGCGATGGCAAGACCTGCTCCAACTGGGTGATGGGCGATCTGCAGCGTCGCCTTAACGACGAGGGAGTCTCCATCTCCGAGAGCCCGATATCCCCGGAAATGCTGGTCGGGGTGCTCAAGCGTATCGACGACAACACCATTTCGGGCAAGATCGCCAAGACCGTGTTCGACGAGATGTGGAGCAGCCGCAAAGACGCCGATACCATCATCGAGGAAAAGGGGCTCAAGCAGGTCACCGACACCGGCGCCATCGAGGCGATCATTGACGAGATTCTCGCCGCCAACCAGGGCCAGGTCGAGGAATACCGCGGCGGCAAGGAAAAGGTCTTCGGCTTCTTCGTCGGCCAGGTGATGAAGGCCAGCCGCGGCAAGGCCAACCCGGCCGCGGTCAATGAACTGCTGAAAAATAAGCTAAAGGCGTAAAACCAGTGATCAGTGGACAGTGATCAGTGGACGGTATTTAGATTTAACTGCCCACTGCCCACTGCCCGCTATCCACTTTCATGGAGAAAACCATGTCCATCAAACCGATCCAATACCGTGACGGCATCTGCCGGATGATCGATCAGCGCCTGCTTCCGACCGAGGAAGTCTGGCTCGACTATACCGACTACCAGGGCATCGCCGAGGCGATACGCACCATGGTGGTGCGCGGCGCACCGGCCATCGGTGTCGCCGCCGCCTTCGGCGCCTATTTCGGCGCCCGCGACATCTACGCCGACGATTTCGAGGCGTTCTACAGCCAATTCGAGGAAGTTTGCGCCGTTCTGGCAGCGACCCGGCCGACCGCGGTCAACCTCTTCTGGGCCCTCGACCGCATGAAAGCCTATGTTCTGGCCAGCAAGGACTATCCGGTCTCCGACATCAAAACGACCCTCGAATTCGAGGCGATGGCGATCGCCGACGAAGATGTCCGCATCAACATGGCCATGGGCCGCAAAGGGGCCGAGCTGATGCCGGCCAAGGGGACCATTCTCACCCACTGCAACGCCGGGGCCCTGGCCACCGGGGGCTACGGGACCGCCTTGGGCGTCATCCGCGCCGCCGTTGAGGCCGGCAAAGAGATTTCGGTCTATGCCGACGAAACCCGCCCCTTCAACCAGGGGTCGCGCCTGACCGCCTGGGAGCTGCAGCGAGACAAGATCCCGGTCACCCTGATCTGCGACAACATGGCCGGCTACCTGATGAGCAAGGGAGAAATCGACGGGGTGATCGTCGGCGCCGACCGCATCGCCGCCAACGGAGACGTCGCCAACAAGATCGGCACCTACACCGTGGCCATCCTCGCCAAAGAGCACGGCATCCCCTTTTACGTGGCCGCACCGGTTTCCACCATCGACCTCAACATCGCCGACGGCAGCCATATTCCCATCGAGGAGCGCGATGCCCGGGAAGTGACCCATACCGGAGAAAAACAGATGGCCCCCGACGACATCGCCGTTCGCAACCCGGCCTTCGATGTCACCCCGTCGCGCCTGGTCACCGCCATCATCACCGAACACGGCGTCGTGCAGGGCGATTACCAGCAGGGGCTCAAAGCCGCCGTCGAGAAGGTCCGCTAGATGACGGGCCCGAGCCTTGTCGATGCGGTTACCGGCGGCGATCACGCCCTGCTGGCCGAAATGGTTTCCGGCCTCGGTTTTTTCGAGGCCGGCAAAACAGCCACCAACCTCGGGCTCCTTCAAGAGGTCCTGAACGACGCAGCGCTGGTCGCCCTGCTGGCGAAAACGGCCCTGCAAACGGCCGACCCCGACTTGGCCCTGAACAACCTCGAGCGGCTCACCTCCACCGTCAAGGGCGAAGAACTCCTTTCGGTACTGCAACACGAGGAGTCCAGCCAGCACCTCCTCACCGTCCTTGGCGCCTCCCCTTTTCTGTGCGGCATTCTTTGCCGCCGGGCCCAATTTTTCCACGACCTGTTTACCGAAAAAGAGATCTCGAAGCAGAAGGACGAGGCGGCCATGCTCGCCGAGCTGCGCAAGCGCATTGCCGACGGCACCGACTTTGCCGAACTGCAGAAACAGCTGCGCATCTATAAAAGCCGCGAGATCCTGCGCATCGGCAGCCGCGATCTGTTCGGCATCGCCGACCTGGTCGAGGTCACCGCCGAGCTTTCGAATCTGGCCGCCGCCTCCCTGCAGCGTGCCTACGAAATCTGCGACGCCCATCTGCGCAGCGAATATGGAGCCCCGCTGCTAAACGACGGTCCGACCGGCATCCCGGCCGAGGCCGAATTCACCATTTTCGGCATGGGCAAATTCGGCGGCCGCGAACTCAATTTCTCTTCAGATATCGACCTCATCTACTTTTATACCTCGGAAAAAGGAATGACCGAGGGGGTGGCCGATCCCCGCGGCGAAATGGCCAACCGCATTCACCTGCACCAGTACTTCTGCAAGCTCGGAGAGATGGTCAGCAAAGCCGTTGGCGAAGTGACGCCCGACGGTTTCGTCTTTCGCGTCGATCTGCGCCTGCGCCCCGAGGGGAACAGCGGCGAGATGGCGAATTCCCTGCGCAGTGCCGAGGTCTATTACGAGAGCTGGGGCCAGAGCTGGGAACGCGCCGCGATGCTCAAGGGGCGGCCGGTCGCTGGCTCGATCGCTCTTGGGGAGCGGCTGCTGAAGAGCCTCGAACCGTTCGTCTACCGCCGCTACCTCGACTACGGCATGGTGGAGGACATCAAGGGGATGAAGCAGAAGATCGACCAGAGCCTGGGGCGTAAAAAGGAGGCGGAAACAAACCTCAAGCTCGGCCGCGGAGGAATCCGCGAAATCGAGTTTTTCATCCAGACCCTGCAGTTGATTTTCGCCGGGAAAAACCCGGAACTGCGTGAAAAGAACTCCCTCAAGGCCCTCAAGCTGCTGCAGAGCGAGGGACACATCAAGGAAGAGGAAAGACAGCAGCTGCATGAGGCCTACGTCTTTTTGCGCACCGCCGAGCACCGCATCCAGGTGGTGCAGGAGCGCCAGACCCACAACCTGCCGACCCAGGAACAGGAACTCAGGGCCCTGGCCCGCCGCTGCGGCTTTGCCGATACGGCCGGATTCAAAGAAGCCCTGGAGGAACACCGCAGCACGGTCGAGGGGATCTACCGCGACCTCTTTTTCAGCAAGGAGGAAGAGATCCGCGAGGAGGTCCGCCCGGAGGTTGCCTTTTTGTTCGACACCGCGGCCGACGTCGACCTGGTCAAGGACATCCTGGAGGAAAAGGGGTGCAAAAACCCCGACGCCGCATACGAAAGCCTGCTGCTGCTGCGCGACGGCCCCACCCACGGATACCTCACCCGCGCCACCCGCCGGCAGCTCGAACGGATTGCCCCGCTGCTGATGCAGGAGGTTCTCGACTCCCCAGAGCCGGACATGGCCCTGCTCAACCTGGAGAAGTTCCTGACCATGGCGGTGCGGCGGGCCCGCGGGACCTTCTACGCGCTGCTGGCGGAAAACCGCGAAATAATCAAGGTCCTGATCACCCTGTTCGGCACCAGCCAATTCCTGTCGCGGATCTTCATCCAGCACCCGGAGATCCTCGACTCCCTGGTGTCGCACGCCTATGCGATCGACTACAAGGACCAGGTACAGATCGAACAGGATTTGGATGAACTGATGGCGACAGTCAGCGACTACGAGGACAAGCTGGACGTTCTCAGGCGCTTTCGCAACGAAGAATTTCTGCGCATCGCCATGAGCGACACCCACGGCCAGACCCCGCAGGGCCAGTTGACCAGCCAGCTCTCCTACCTGGCCGACGCCTGCCTGAAGCAGGCCCTCGCCATCGCCCGAGAGGAGCTGATCCCCCGCTTCGGCCTCCCCTTCTGCCGCGCGGAAGAGGGCCACGACAGGGAAGCCGGCTTCGCCATCGTGGCCATGGGCAAGCAGGGGGGCAGGGAACTCAACTACCACTCGGACCTTGACATCATCTTCGTCTACGAGGGGGAAGGCAAAACCCGCCCGGTCGAGGGGACCGAACCGGATCGTTTCAGGGAGCAGAGCAACCCGGAGTACTTCTCCCGCCTGGCCCAGCGGATCATATCGGTTCTGACCCTGATGACCCGCGAGGGGTATGTCTACCAGATCGACACTCGCCTGCGCCCCTCGGGCAACCAGGGCCCTCTGGTCACCAGCCTGAACGCGTACCAGAAGTACCACGAGTCGTCGGCGGCGCTCTGGGAGCGTCAGGCCCTGACCAAGGCGCGGGTGGTCCTCGGCCCGAAAGGGCTCACCGCAAAGATCAAACAGCTCAATCGCGAGATTGCCTACGAGCGCCCTGTTCCGGCGGAGCTGAAGGAGGAGATCTACCGGCTGCGGGCGCGCATGGAAAATGAAATTGCCAAGGAAAATTCGAGCCATTTCAACATCAAAACAGGCCGCGGCGGAATGGTCGATGTCGAATTCATCGTCCAGTACCTGCAGTTGCTGCACGGCAGTGAACACCCCGAACTGCAGAGCAACAACACCCTTAAGGCCCTGGCAGCCATCAAAGAGGTGGGGCTGATATCGGATGCGAGCCACGCTACACTCGAGAACGGCTACAAGTTTCTGCGCCGGCTCGAGAATCGGCTGCGCCTGGTGCATGACCAGTCGGTCAACGAGCTCTCGGGAGACCGGGCCTACCTGGCAAAGCTGGCAAAAAGGCTTGGCTATCCAGAAAAACCACGGCGTCCGGAAGACGCGTTCCTGGCAGAATACCGCGAGGTCACGGAGCAGATCCGCACCGTGTTCGAATCGATCGTCGGGGGGGATAACGCGGAGCAGGAGTAACACCTAAGCTCAATCAGTGATCCTTCTTAAGGCCAAGGGCCTGTTTATTTGCCGGTGCATTTTCCAGCCCCAATGCAACCACCGATTAGGTCCCTCACAATCCCCGGAAGTGGTAGCATGAGCGTTCTATAAATCCTTAGGTGAACCAGGGCCACATCATAATGCAACAAATAAGAACGGCCCTGCCTGGTTTTCAGGTAGGGCCGTTCTACATGTTGAAAATAGTGACAAATGAGATAGCTCTGAGCAGGGCTCACAAATTTATTGACCAAATAGCCTTGGAAATCAGGTAGAATCTTTTCGCTTTGTGTATTGCATACCTCAACAAAGGACTCCACTAAATGCACCGTCCCAGTGTAGATAATGCCAGTATTTTGGTTGTTGATGATGAACCGTCCTGCCTCAGGGGGCTTATCTCACTGCTGATCGAACAGGGATACCATGTTACACGGGTCAGCAACGGACGGTGGGCCCTCGATGGGGCACGGCAGAAGACACCAGACCTGATCCTTCTCGGAAACCACCTGTCCGGGGTGGATAGCCTTGAAATCTGTCGCCAATTGAAGGCAGATGAGAAGACCCGAAGCTCTGTGGTCATATTTTTCGGGCCTGTGGACGAGGCCTCCGAAAAGCTCGAAGGCTTTAAAGCCGGAGGTGCTGATTTCATCACCGAGCCTTTTGAGCCCGCGGAAGTGTTGACCCGGGTCAGAACCCAGCTTCACCTGCGGGATCTGACCGTAAATTTGGAGCAAAAGGAGCGCGAACGGACCGAAGGACTGGCGCCTGTCAAGCAACACGGTCAGCGGGAAATAGTCGAAAATGCGCCGACAGACTCTCAAAGGGACGCGATACTGGAGAGCTTACAACATAGCGAGGCCCGCTACCGGAGCCTGTTCGAGAACTCGCCGACCCCGCTATGGGAGGAAGACTGCTCCCAGATCAAAGAATATATTTCCGACCTGAGCGCTTCAGGCATCACCGACTTTCGAA
>CALZIC010000117.1:16458-20654 GCA_945787285.1 uncultured Desulfuromonadales bacterium | reverse complement strand
CGAGGTCAGCCAGGGCGGGCAGAGGTAGAGCCTCAGGTGCTGCCCCTGTTCGACCGGGCCGTTCCAGCCCATGCGGATCCGGGTCCAGCTCCATTGGGGGAGCCCCGGGCCGGTCTGGATTTGGGCATCCGGATCGATGCGGCTCATCTGCATGGCCCGCTGTTTGGTGGAAGGTGCCGAACTGTACGGGACTGATTTGCGATACTCGTTCAGGCCGGCCTCCATCGGTGTGGGCCGTGCCATCGTTTTAGGGGCGGCCCTCGGTCTTTCGACCATGTCTTCGGCCTGGTCGATGGTCGAGACGGAACGGGGGGCCGAAGTGGTTGCCGTCTGCCAGGGGCGCTCGAGTTGCGGGTAGATCGCCTGGCGAACCTGGTCGATGGAAAAGGGCAGGGCGATAAGAATCAGGACAATCAGGGAGACTTCCCGATAGCTGCGGACCAGTCGGGTGAACCAGCGCTTGCCGGGAAGGAGGCGCAGCAGGGCGACGGCGCCTAAAATATTCAGCCAGACCCAGCGCGGCGCGCCGGGCTCATGGTAGGCCAGGACCAGGGTGGCCAGTGCCAGCAGGCCCCAGCGCCAGTTCCAGAGCCGGGCCGTGGCCAGAGCGGTAATCAGCACAACGAACAGATCGAGCAGGGTCCAGCGCTTCAGCCACGAAGACGGGAGGTTGTCGATGCCGCTGGCGTGCCAGAGCCGCCACCCGGGGGGAAGGTGGACCTCGGCGCTGACCTGCTGGAAATCTCTCTGCCAACCGGTGGCCGGCAGACGCCTCAACGGGGCATCGATGCGACCGTGAGCTTCGAGATCGATGCGGCCATGGCGAATCTCCACCCCGGTCTGGTCCTGCCCCCCCTTGGTGATGACCTGTTCCTGCCCGTTGATGCTGACCAGTCCGAGTGCCGCCGGGGCGCCCAGATCGAGCCTGCCCCCTTGGGTCATGGTCCCGCTGATACGGTCGAGAAAGGTGTATCCGTGGCCTGAAAAGTCGAGCCAGAGCTGCCGCTGAAGCTGCAGGCGGTCCGGCTCGGGATCGGGGTCCCCGCGCCTTTTGACCGCCAGGGTCAGAGTATCGTCTTTCTTCATCAGGAAGGCAGGCAGGTTGCGCCAGCCTGCAGGGATGCCGCTTTGCTGGGGATCGATGGCGGGGACATCCTTCACCTCGACCAGGCGCAGGTGATTGCGCGCCTCAAAGGCCCAGACTTCCTCTTGCGGCCACGGCAATTGCGCTGTCGGCCTTGACAGGGCGACGGTTTCGCCGTGGAGGCGTGCCGTTAATACCAGAGTCCACGATCCCGGACGCACCTGGACGCGCAGCCGTCCGTCCGGTTCAAGACGCGCCGGCAGGGGCGACTCGAGGCTCATCGGGGCCCACGTGCCGGTCTCATTGCCTTGGGCGATAACCGGGCCCAGGGTGAGTTCACGGGATTGGCCTGCGGCCTCGAGCTCCATGCGGACGGTCATCTGCAGGGGGATTTCGTCGACGATGCGGCGGAAGACCCGCAATTCGAGACGGTCTTCATCGACCGAGGCGCCATCTTCTTCCCCTTTAGGCTTCAGCCACAGGCTGCCGCTGGGCTCCATGCGCGGTGTAGGGACCTGGGTGCCAGCGATCTTGAGGTCGATCAGGGCCGTTTGCGCAGGAAGCTTCAGGGCCTCCGGCAGGCTGTCCCAGCTAAAGAGCCCCTCGATGATATGTTTACCCGGGGCAAGGTGCAGCGATGGAGCGTTGCCCCTTTCTGAGACAGCAGCCGGGCGGCCATCGACACGCACCGCCTGCGGCCAGTGCGTCCGGTTTCCGGGGAGTGCGATCCACCCCTCGGTAAAGAGTTCCCAGCTCTGGGAGAAGCGGGCCCCCTGGCTGTCGGCGGTCAACTTCAGCTGGCCCGGCCACTGGCACTGGCGCTGTTCGGAGCCATAGAAAGAAGGGCAGGACTGTTCCGGGTGATCCTGGAGCACCCAGGAGACCCATGGTTTCAGTGGCGCGGGTACTTCCTCCTCCGGCATGGGTGCGGCCTGGAGCAGATCGACTGAAACAAGGGCGCAGAGCATTATCGCAACGGCGGCCAGCAGCCTGGCCAATCGAATTGGCATGGAGCCCCTCCTCGGGTTAGGGATCGATTGCTAGGAGGCTGTCGGGCTTAACATGAACCTACTGTGAAATCGGCTGATCGGCCCATATCCTCGACAATTTTCGACAAATAGCCCTGCTATTAGCTCTCAAATTCTCGAAAATCTGGTCTCGAACATCCAATTCCTCGTTACGGTCCGTCAAGTCCGACAGCCTCCTTGAAGTTTTGTATTCTGACATGAAAAGACGCCAAAGGTAAATCGGCTTTTGGGTTCTTGCTTCTTCTAATCAGGGAGGATAAGCTCCTTGTCGGTTAAGAAGGTTTCTGATTATCCACTTTATCTAAAGTTATCCAAAGTTGGGATAATCAGCAGAGGATAAAAACCGGCCGTGAGAAATAAAGAAATTAGAATATGTCTGAAAGTAAAAAAAATCTTCCCATCGATGACGTTCTTCCCGAACTGAAAGCCGCCCTGGCCTCCAGCGATTCGGTCGTTTTGCAGGCGCCTCCCGGGGCAGGGAAGACGACCAGGGTGCCGCTGGAACTGCTCGGCGAACCGTGGCTGGCCGGGCAGTCGATCCTGATGCTCGAACCGCGGCGGCTGGCGGCGACCAATGCGGCCCGCTTCATGGCCAGCTGCCTGCAGGAAAAAGTCGGGGAGACGGTCGGTTACACCATCCGCTTCGATCGCAAGGTGTCGAAGGCGACCCGCATCGAGGTTGTCACCGAAGGGATTCTCACCCGTCGCTTGCAGTCCGACCCGACCCTCGAAGGGGTGGGGCTGGTGATCTTCGACGAATTTCACGAGCGCAACCTCAACTCGGACCTCGCCCTGGCCCTGTGCCGCGATGCCCAGACCGGGCTGCGCGAGGATCTGAAGATCCTGGTGATGTCGGCCACCCTCGACAGCGAGCCGGTTTCAACGCTTCTCGGCGGTGCGCCGATGGTCACCAGCGCCGGACGCAGCTACCCGGTAAAGGTGTGCTATCTCGATCGGGAGCCGCAGGGGAGGGTGGCCGAGTACACTGCCCGGGCCGTTCGCCGGGCTCTGAAGGAAGCCGAGGGGGACGTGCTGGTCTTTCTGCCCGGCGCGGGGGAGATCCGCCGCAGCATGCAGCTCCTTTCCGACCTGTCCGATACCCATCTTATCTGTCCCCTGTACGGCGACCTGCCCTTTGCCGAGCAGGAGCGGGCCATTGTTCCGGGGCCGCGACGCAAGGTGGTCCTTGCCACCAATATCGCTGAAACCAGCCTGACCATCGAGGGCATTCGCATTGTCATCGACAGCGGCCTGGCCCGTCAGCCGCGCTTCGATGCGGCCCGCGGCTTGTCGCGTCTCGATACGGTGAGTGTTTCAAAAGCCAGTGCCGTGCAGCGGGCAGGCCGTGCCGGACGTCTGGCTCCCGGTGGTTGTTACCGCCTGTGGACCGAAGGGGCCCACGGCGCCCTGCTCCCCTTTACGCCGCCGGAAATCCGCAGTGCCGATCTCGCCCCCCTGGCCCTCGATCTGGCCCGCTGGGGTGTTGCCGACCCGACGCAGCTCGCCTGGCTCGATGCCCCCCCCGACGGACACCTGGCTGGGGCCCGGCAATTGCTGCAGAGCCTTGGGGGACTCGATGCCAGGGGGCGCATCACCCCCTTGGGGGAAGCGATGGCCAGGCTGCCCGCCCACCCCCGGCTGGCCCGGTTGCTGGTCGATGCGCAAAGCGAGGGTTGGGGGGGGCTCGGTTGCGATCTGGCAGCGCTGCTGTCCGAGCGGGATATTTTCCGCCGCGACCAGGCGCCAGCCCACGGCAGCGGCAGCGATCTGTTCGACCGGCTCGAGGCGCTTTACCGCTGGCGCAAAACCCGAAGCGGCTCTGCCGACCACGGTGCTTGCGCTGCCGTCGACCGGGCTGCAACCTTCTGGCGCAGGCAACTTCGCGTGGCTGCGGACCCTGCGGTCTTGCCGTCGCTGGAGGCTGTCGGCCGCCTGCTGGCCGTGGCTTATCCGGATCGGATTGCCCGCGAGCGGGAGCCGGGCAGCGGTCGCTACCTGCTGGCCAACGGCCTGGGGGGACGGCTCTCGGCGCGCAGCGTGGTTCGCGGCGAGCCGCTGCTGGTGGTCGTCGATATGCAGGGGGG